>JAFYGL010000774.1 GCA_017543165.1 Victivallales bacterium
GACCCAGTCGCAGCAGGGTTCACCTGCCTCGGTATGGGCACAGATCTTCTGGAAGATGTCCTTCACGTATGGCCATGCTTCTGGTGAGCCGCCAGGCATCATGCTGGGGCCAGTCAATGCGCCTTCTTCGCCGCCTGAGACGCCTGTTCCGATGAAGCGGAAGCCTTTGCTTTCAAGGTATTGAGTGCGGCGTGTGGTGTCTGGGAAGTGGCTGTTTCCGCCATCGATGATGATGTCGCCAGGTTCCAGAAAGGGGATCGGCTTTTCGATGAAGTCGTCAGCTGCCTGTCCTGCCTTGACCATGAGCATGATCTTGTGAGGGCGCTTGAGGGATGCGACCAATTCCTCGATGCTGTGTGCGCCGATGATGTTCTTTCCCTTGGCGCGACCATTGATGAAGTCATCCACTTTGCTGACAGTGCGGTTGAAGCACGCCACTGTGAAGCCCTTGCTTTCCATGTTGAGAATGAGATTCTCGCCCATAACTGCGAGACCGATGAGACCGATGTCAGCCTGTGCCATTTCTTTTTCCCTTGATTTTGTTTGTTATTAAGACCACTGCCGAGTGGCTGTGGCCGTTCCAATTGTCGTATGGGCGGGGAACGATTCCCCCGCCGCAAATATCATCCAACGGCAGAGCCTGGCGGCAGTGAGCCGTCAAGTGTCACCAGGCGGAGGTTTTCGCCGAACTTGGCTGCCAGCAGCATGCCGAATGACTTGACTTTGCGAAGTTCAACTGGTTTCAGGTTTGCCACGATTACAATGCTCTTGCCTACAAGTTGCTCTGGCGTGTACCATTCTGCAATGCCTGAGACAATCTGCCTTGTTTCATCTTCGCCTTCGCCAGTTGATATTTGAAGTTTCAGCAGTTTCTTTGCGCCTTCGATGTGCTCTGCAGCAAGTATCTGGGCTGTTACCAGGCGGACCTTGTTGAAATCCTCGATGGTGACTGGCTCATATACCTGCGGTTTTTCCGCTGCCTTTTTCTCTTTCTTGACTGGCTTTTCTGCCTTTGGCTCTGCATCGTCCGCCACTGGTCCCCAAATTGCCTCGTAGTCGATGCGGGGGAACAACGGCGGTATCTTGGTGACTTTTGAACCTGGCTTCAGAGCACTCCAGGTAGTGAGTTTGGAGTAAACTGGCTCCACTTCGTCCTGTGACAGGCCCAATGCCAGGCGCAGTTCTGTCATTTTTGCAGGCATCACAGGATACAGCAGGCCAGAGACTATGCGCAGGCCTTCCAGCAGGTTGCGGATTATGCGTGCCTGCTCCTCCACCTTGCCTTCTTTTGCCAGCACCCATGGTTTCTGGGAATCCACGTATGCATTGCCAGCGCGCACGGCTGCCATCACATCTGCCAGTGCCCTGTCCAGTTCCAGTTTGTCAATGTAGCCTGGATTGCCTGGCGTGCCGCCCAATGCCTTTGCCACGCCGATGGTCTTTTCCCTGAGTTCTGCCGATGCCTCGTCTTCCAGGTTTTCCACTTCCGGCACAAATCCGCCGTTGAATTTCTCCAGCAGTGCGAATGCGCGGTTCACCAGGTTGCCCAGGGTGTTTGCCAGGTCGGAATTGTACTTCAGGTTAAAGAGATAGCGTGTGAAGTTGGCGTCCTGCCCGATTGTCATGGCGGCGCTGAGGTAGTAGCGCAGCGCATCGCAGCCATGGGAGGCCAGGAATTCGCGCGGGTCTATCACATTGCCCAGCGACTTGCTCATCTTGGTGTCGTTAGTGAGCCACCAGCCGTGGACGAACACGGTCTTTGGCAGTGGCAAGCCCATTGCCATGAGCATTGTGGGCCAATACACCGTATGCGGCTTGAGTATGTCCTTGCCAATGAGGTGGAAGTTTACTGGCCACCACTTGCTGAATTCCTCTTCGTCCCTTAGATAGCCGATGGCGCTGATGTAGTTCACCAGTGCGTCAAACCATACGTATGTGACGAAGTTGTTGTCGAAGGGCAGGGGGATGCCCCAGGAAAGACGTTCCTTGGGTCTGCCGATGCAGAGGTCATTCAGTTTGTTGCGGTTGCCGTTGCTGTCCTTGCTGGTGAGGAAGCCCAGTGTTTCGTTGCGGAATTTTGTGGGCTGGATGAATTCGGGATGTTCCTGTATGTACTGGATGAGCCTGTCCTGGTACTGCCCCATTTTGAAGTAGTAGCTTTCCTCATTCCGTTGTTCCAGCGCTCTGTTGCAGTTGGGACAGAGGTGCTCATTGCCGCTTTCGCCGCATTTCACGTCTTTTTCCGTGATATATGCCTCGCATCCGACGCAGTACCAGCCGCTGTAGGCGGCCTTGTAGATTTCTCCCTTGTCGTACAGGTTCTGGAGTATTTGGGAGACCACCTGCTTATGGCGTTCCTGCGTGGTGCGTATGAAATCGTCGTTGGTGATGTTCAGGTCCTTCCACAGGTTTGAGAATGTGAGGATGACCTTGTCGCAGTAGTCCAGTGGGGGCGTATTGCATTTAGCCGCGGCGTTCTGCACCTTCTGCCCGTGTTCGTCCGTGCCAGTGAGAAAATGGGTCGGCACTCCCAGCAGGCGGTGGTATCTTGCCAGCGTGTCAGCCAGGATTGTGGTATATGCGTGCCCGATATGGGGGCGGTCGTTTACATAGTAGATAGGCGTTGTTATATAGAAGTTGTTCTCGTTCATTTATATTTTCTCCTTGCAAAGTTAAATGTCCAGTCTTATGCCGTAGATTCTCATTATGTAAATCCGCGGATAAGAAATATGGGGCGTCATTCTATTATCTGCTTGCCGACTTCCCTGTTGCCGAATAGTGCCACTGCCAGAAGCATGAGGAAGGCCAGCATCAGAACCGCATAGATGGCGCCATATATCACGTATGCGGCAGGGATGGAGCTTTTCGCCGCTAGTGCGTCCGCCATCCAGAAAAGCTGCCAGTTGGGTATGATTGCATACAATGCGCTTGCCATCAAGCTTCCGCCACCTGGAATGGGTGACGAATACTTCCCTCCTGCTGGTGTGACCGGCGGATTTACCGAGCGGCGGAACACGTATGACGTGAATTTGGCTTCCATTCCCTTCGCGCCGCTTGGGACTGTTGTGATTTCATCTTTTATGCGGGTGACATCCCATTTGTGGGTTGTGCTGTCATAACTTGCCATGAATACAGGCGCCGTGTCCAAATCGTTCACATCGTCCTGCCAGCCTTGCCCATTCTTCCAAGTGGCCTCGGGCGTGGAGCCCATGTCTGGCAAAGTCGAGGGCTTGTCTCTGTCCGACCATACGATGAAGGCCTCCCCGTTGTCGATGCGGCGTGGCCTGTTCCAGCGTTTCACGCCCATTTCAGTGGGGGCGAATGTGTAGTCTGCAATCCAGAGCGGGGCCTTGCCGCGGGGCACCGTGTCATACCATGGTTCCTTTGCGTGCCTGCCGATGATGTAGTCCGACATAAGTCCCAGCAGGAACAGCACCGAGCAGATGAGCAGGTTGCTGATTAGGTTGAAGCGCGTGCTCAATGTGGTTGCCAGGCCAGCCATTGCCCATACGGAATACATGATGAGCAGCAGGGCGGGCACCACGTGCCAGGCCAGTCCAGGCACCTCGCCGTCATATGATTTGAATTGGCCCACCAGGGCCACTACTGGCAGCAGCACGCAGAGCGACAGCACGGCAATCATGGGGAATGCGGAGCGTGTGGTATAGTTGTGTATGCCTGCCGCCACCATGCTCAGCACGATTGCGCCGAAGTACATGTAGAAAAGCGGCATGTCGAAGCGATACTGGTCCGCCGCCACGCGCAGGCAGATCAATGAGGCCACTGCGGTCAGGAACCAGAACACGGTGACTGCTCCGATGATGCCCAGGATTTTCGCTATGATGAAAACTGGGCGCTGTATTGGCTTGGACAGCAGAAGCAGGGCCGTGCCATTGTTGATTTCCCTGGAGACCGCGTAGCTGGAGATCAGCACCGCGACGCCCCAGCCGAACAGCATGGTTGTGGCCATGGCACTGTCTATTACCAGGCGCTCCTGGGCGCGGAACACGAACATGCTGAAGATCGGGAACAGGCCGATCAGGCAGAGTGCACTGATGAGGACAAGCAGGTAAATAGGCTCTCTCAAGCTTTCCCTGAAGGTATTTTTAGCAACTTGGTATAATGCTGTGAACATGGTTTACCTGCTTGATTGAAGTGTTTGCCGTTGGTGTCTCTGCTTTCTGCGGCCAAAATGTTATTTGTTGACCGCTTCCAGGTTGGCCTTGTACTGGTTGAAACTGAGCGCCAGCTTGTCTGCCTTGAGAAGGTCGCCCAGTGTGGCTGCGTTGCGGCTCCAGTCATCGCTGTCCAGAATCATGACACTGTATTCTGCACGTGCCAGGTCAATGAACTTGTGCGGTACGAAGTCGTCTCCACCCAGCACCACAATGCGTTTTGGATTCACGTATTTGACGATTGTCATGAAATCATCTGCATTGACAGGTGTGGCTGAGTTTCCTGTTGGGAGGTAGAACAACTGATATGCGCCATCCACATCGGGGGAAAGCAGAAGCACGGGCTGCTTGCTGTAGTACTGGGCCAAATCCGCCAGCAAACGGCTGTAAACATAGTTGCCTGAGAGAATCAGGGTGTTCGCGCGGACGCGCCCCGCCCTCTTGAATGGATTGAATGTCAAGGCCTCTGCATTGAATGAAGCCATGATTGCGACTGCTGCCACGAGCACAAAGAGAATCTGTTTTTTCATTTAATAACTCCTGATCGAGTGGTTATATTTGTACATACCCAAGACAATTTTTCCATAATATATACGTTTATCACCGCTTTCAATTTACTTGGCTGTTTTTTTCAAGAAAAAAGTAATGGCTTGCCAATATTAATCAATTGATACTATTTGCACAGCCGTGTAAATGGATACCGACGTTAGGCAGAAGGCAATGCCCACAGGATGATATTATTCAAGAGTGTCGCCTTGCTAAACAACGCTCCGTTCCCCACGAGGGCAGGTTCTCAATGGGACTTATGGGACATACGGGACCTACGGGACATACGGGACTTATGGGACTTATGGGACTTATGGGACTTATGGGACTTATGGGACTTATGGGAC
>JAFYGL010000775.1 GCA_017543165.1 Victivallales bacterium
CTGCGCGGCACGCTATTCCGCGCGGCCAGGCCGCGCGTCAGGACGCGTGACAGCCATCCGCGCTTGGCAGGCACAACAATATCAGCGGACACCCAACTTCCTCACAGTCCACAGTCCACAGACCACAGTCCACAGTCCACAATTATTCCATGCGGCCAGTGTAGTCGTCCAGGCCGTCATTCTTCTTTGTGTCCTTGAAGAAATTGTCCGAAGCCACCCTATTTGCCTTGGAAAGATCCTTAACCTTGCCAACATACTGCACGGCAAAAAGTTTCAACTGCTTCTTATGCCAGTTCACATAGCAGCTTGTGTGCCAGGCGCCGCCATGGCCGAACCATTCATCTTCGCCGTCTTTGACTGGCGCGTTCAGGCCCAGTGAATAGCCGCCAAGTCCCTCTGGACGGGTGGATGTGGCAAGAATTGACTTCACAGTCTCCTCCTTGAGAATGCGCACGCCATTGTCGCCCATGCCCAGGTTCATGAGCATCTTGTAGAATCTCAACTGGTCCCGCACTGTGGTCCACAGCCCTGCGCCAGCCGATGGGAAAACGCGGTCGTCGTTGTATGGCTTCTGCATTGCGGCATTCTGCTCCACCCATTTTGCGGGCTGGTCAGGTTGGATGTCGTAGATTTCAATCTTGGTGGCAAGTTGCTTTTCGCTGGGCCAGAATGTGGTTTCTTTCATTCCAAGAGGTTCCAGCACACGTTCTTGCAGGAAGTTCTCCCAGCGCTTGCCAGTTATGACTTCCACCACCGCCGCGCCGATGTCTATTCCCACATTGGAATATTTTACATTTGTGCCAGGCTCAAACGCAAGCGGAATGGAGGAGGCCATCACCGCAACGGAGCGCAGGGGCATGCGGCGGGACCAGCCGCCCATGGCCGTGTAGTTGGGCAGTTCAAAACCAAAGCCGCCAGTGTGGTTCATTACCATCCTCACGGTCAGTGTATTCTTGGCCTTGACCAGTTTCTTCGTGCCATTCTCGCCTGCCTGCTCAATCCACAACTCCTTGAATTCTGGAAGATACTTGGACACAGGATCGTCCAATGACAACTTGCCCTCCTCCACAAGGATGGCGATTGTCACGCCGCAGAAGCCCTTGGTCTGCGAGCACTGCATGTAATGGTCGTCAATGGTGATTGGCCTCTTTTTGCTCACATCAGCATATCCCAGGCAGGACGTCTCCTGCACGCCCTTGTCATAGTACACGCAGACAGCGCCAGGCATCTCACCTGAATCCAGATACTTCTGCAAGGCTTCCTTCGCGTAGGAAGTGCCTGATTCAATCACACCGGCCTCCTTGCCGCCAGAAACACTCATGCATCCAGACAGCAAAATGGACAAACCAAACGACAACAACAGTTTCCTCATCATCATTTCTCCTTAGTTTTGTGATGAAAACAATCTTTTAGAATTCGCTATGTTCCCCATGAGGGCAGGCAAGTGCCGCAAGCGGCACTTGCCTGCCCTCATGGGGAACAAGTTTTTTATTACTTTTTATCAAATTCCATATAATGTGTAGTAATGAAGACATCTTTGTTTTGCCCCTTGCAACACCGAACTTCCTGGCTTATGTTAGTAGCGGATGGTGGGTGGGGGATGTTACCCATTACAATGTACGCGCACACGAAGTGGCTTGCGAAACTGGCGGTATTTGCCTACCCTCATGGGGAACAGAGCGTTAGAATTATATGCAGTAGTCCAGGATGCCTTCGGCTGCCTGGCCCTGGCTGTATTCCTTCAATATCTGCTCGAATGTAATGTTGCGCATAAGGTCGCGTATGCCGTCGTTCAGGCGCGTCCAGATGCCGCGGGCAGTGCATCCGTTGTTATGTGCGCATTTTTCGGGCGCCATGACACAATCGACAATGGAGATTGTACCTTCCATTGTCTCAAGGATATCCAGCAGTGTGATTTCCTTAGGTGAGCGGGCCAGGAAGAAACCGCCTTTCATCCCGCGCACAGAGCGCACCAGGCGGGCGCGGCGCAAGTCAATTATCAGGCGGCTGATGTACTTTTCAGATATCTGCTGGGATTCGGCAATATCCCGCACCAGACGCGGCTTTGCAGGGTCGTGAGTAGCCAAATCTATCAAAATGCGCAGGCCATACCTGCCTTTGGTAGAGATTTTCATAATTTGTCTCCTTTAGTTTCTTTGGTGGATTCTGGTCGATAATGTAATCTATTTTTCATTTTTACCACACGCAAAACACAAAATACAATTGAATTAGTATTATTTATTCCGTCCCTTCCGCTCATTATGCCCCTGTGCCAATTTTGCCTATAAAAGTAAAAACTGCGGCTTGCAATTCGCTACAGTGGGAATACAATACCAAAAATCGTTGCACCTCACATTCTCAAAAACAAAGAATACAATTATGAAAATCGCGCATTACGAACAGATAATCACCCCTGAGGTGGGAACCACAATCGCAGGATATGGCTGCTTTGACGAAACCTGCCGCAAGACGGACGAACTTGTGCTCAGCCTGCTGGCGCTTGACGACGGGCAGCACAAGGCACTCATCCTTGGCTACGACCTCATTGGAATGGATGAGACGCTCATAGACCGCATACGCGCAGAGGCGGCCAAGGTGCTGGGAACGCCTGAGGACTATGTCATCCTCAGTTGCACCCACACCCACGAGGGTCCGCACACCCGCACCCATGCAGTGCATCCCGAGGTTTTCAACACGCCTTACGTGGAGCAGTTGGTAAAATGGACTTGCGAGGCAGTGGAGAAACTCAAGGACAAGTTCATAGAGGTCGATGCCTACTTCTACTCGATGAAGGTGGATGCCAACGTCAATCGCCGTTTTGTACAAAGAGACAACCGCGGTGCTTTCTTCCCGCATCACAGGGATATGGAACAACTAGCAGATGAATACTGCGACCAGGAACTGGGCCTGCTGATCTTCAATACAAAAGACAAGGACATTCCAGAAGCGGTTCTGGTGAATTACGCGGCCCACCCGCTGGCGACACATGCTCCAGGCCTGGGCAGCCACAGCATATCCCCCGATTATCCAGGATACCTGCGCAAGTTCGTCAAGGATGAATCTGGCGCCGCCTGCATTTTCGTGTCAGGCGCCGCTGGCGACATGTTCCCCAAGGAATCGGAGAGCGGCCAGGCGGCAGCAAGACGCATGGGGGAAAAACTGTGCACAGCCGTGATGCTCGCCATGATTGACGCAAGACGCCAGCACAAGCGCTTCAAACTGGAAAATCCCGAAATCAAGGCACTGCGCACACGCTTCGATGTCAGGCGCAGGATGGACAATCCACGCCCCGACGGCGGTCTTCCGCCATATTATCGCGGCAAGGACGTGTTCTCCCTGCCGCTGCAATTCCTCTCCATTGGCGATGTGGCGCTAGTGGGAGTGCCAGGCGAACTGCTTGCCGAACTGGGACAGGAAATCAAATGGCATTCGCCATTCCGCAAGACATTCATCCTCTACGCATCTACAGCGTATTTCGACTACCTCTGCCACGGCAATGCCCTGGTTTCAGGCGGCTACGAGGCATGGAGCCAACTCTTCGATTCACGAGGCGGCCTGGCACTGGTGAACGCCGCAGTCGATGGCCTCTATCAACTGAAAGGCATCGATTTCATACCCTCGCTGCCTAAAATGGACAACACTTGTAATTAGTGGACTGTGGACTGTGGACTGTCGCAATTGCACAGATGTAAACATTGGCTAAATTATCCGCAACATTTTGCTTTTTTAATCATAACTAACAATAGGAGAATGACTAATGGGACTTATTGAAAGACTAGAGAAAATCAAGATTGTGCCAGTGCTGGTCTTGAACAGCCTGGAAGAGGGAATGAAGGTCTGCGCGGATCTGCATGACAATGGCCTGACCGCAGCGGAGATCACATTCCGCACCAGCGCCGCCGAGGAAGTCATACGCGAGGCATCAAAGGCATTTCCAGACATGCTCATTGGCGCGGGCACTGTGCTCAACATCGTGGATTTGCACCGCGCATTCGCCGCAGGAGCCAGTTTCGCCGTGGCGCCTGGCTTCAACCCTGTCGTCGTCAACGAGGCGCGTCATTGTGGATTTGACTTTGCGCCAGGCGTCTGCACCCCCAGCGAGGTTGAACAGGCGCTGTATGCAGGATGCAAGCTGCTCAAGTACTTCCCTGCGGAAGCGGCTGGCAGCACCGCCATGCTCAAGTCCATCATCGCGCCATACAAGCATCTTGGCGTGCGTTTCATGCCCACAGGCGGCGTAAAGCCCGCCAATGTGGAGAGTTACCTTGAGATACCGGAGGTGGCGGCCGTCGGCGGCACCTGGCTCAACAAGTGCCCCGTCGAGGTCATCAAGGAAGCGGTTGCAATCGCCTCAAAATACACAAAATAAGCCCATAGGAGAAAAAGCATGAAAAAACTACTTATAATTGCATTGGCGTTGACAATCAGCGCATTCAGCCAGGAAGCACCAGCGGCACCTGCGGCACCTGCGGCGCAGGAAGCGCCTGCTGTAGAAAAGCCAACCTGGATATGGGACGGAGCCGAATGCAAAATCTCTGACAAGTACAGCACGAAGGTATGGTACAACCAAGGCAAGATGCCTCTGTTCAAGGCGAATGAGGACGGCAGTTTCACATCCAGCGGGCCAGCGACGCGTTCCATGACATTGGAGCCAGGTCAGTGGCTGGTATTCGAGATGCTTTCATCGAAGCATCTGCCAACTGGCAAGTACCACGCCTGGTCCTTGCATTTCAGGAATAAGGCAATAGGCAAACTGGCGGGCAATGTTACCACAGTGCCTACAGGCCTGTTCACAATGCAGTTGCCTGACATCAAGACAAAGCTCACTGAGTTTATGACCTTCTACAACTACAACATGGAATTGACACTCAAGTACATCAAGTTGGTCAAGGAGCCTGAAAACTACATCGGCGTTGAAGTTGAAGGAGGCAAGGACCGCATTGAGGTAGGCGACACATTCAAGGTCACGCTGAAACTGGCAGAGCCCTGCGAGGATGTGACTTGCAAGATCATGGCGGACACAGGTACAGGCATCAACGCCTACAGCATCAATGGAAAGGACAACATCGAACTGGAGGCCCAGGATGACGACTGCAAGATTTGGACAGCCACCGTCAAGGTCAAGTCCCTGCCGCCCACGACAGCGAAGAAAAAATACTACAAGAGAAGTGTGATGCTGAAGGCAACTGTGCTGGGCAGCAAGTTCAGCACCCCAATCTACACATACATTCCATACGCCTTCGGCCCCGTCCAGGAAAAGAAGGCTCAGTAATTCCAAAAGGAGGTAGCGCAATATGAAGAAACTTTTGGCATTTTTGGCAATGACATGCCTCTGCGCAATGGCAATCAACGTGGATGGCAAACTGGATGAGGCGGAATGGGCCAGCGCAAAGAAATACGGCGACTTCACCGTGCCAGAAAGCATGATGAGGGGTGGAACCAATGTCCCAAAGGCAAGCACGGAATTCCAGATTCTCCAGAAACAGGACGCAATCTACATCGGCGTCAAATGCTATGAATCGGATATGAACAGGCTCAAGTCCACGCCATCAGGCGGGCTTTGGGCGACCGACGCCATCGAACTGTTCCTGGTGCCAGACGGCAGCACGACGGAATACTACCAGTTCCTGGTCACATACGCCAACTACACCTACGCAATGTACTATGCGGAAGGCGGCAACATTCAGCCTGACCGCTATGGCCCAATCTGGAAGACCGCAATCCATTCAGACAAGGATTCCTGGACTGCCGAAATAGAGTTGCCATTGACCGCATTCTACATGACCAGGCAGAACATCTGGAAGGACGAATGGAGAGTGAACGTGTGCCGTTGCAGAACTGCGGTGGTTGGGGAGCGCTCGTCCTGGTCGCCGCTGAAGCGGGCCTACAGGGAACTCCACAATTTCAAGACCATCAAGGGCTTCCCAATGCGCCCTGCGCAGGACTATGTGTATGTTTCCAGCGCAGAAGCGGATGTGACTGGGCAGGACAATGGCAAGCCCAAGGGCAACCTGGAAGTCAAGGTGCAGCTGGACAAGGGCGACGACTTCGTGTTCTTCGGCAAGAACGTGAAACTCAAGAAAGGGCTCAACACACTGAGCACGCCATACGTGTTTGAGAAATCTGGCCGCAACCAGGTGCGCATAGACCTGAAACGCGCCTCCGATGGAAAGGACTTCGGCCGCTTCTTCCCAATCATCGCCATATTCACGCCAATCAAGGTGAATTTCAGACTCCCCGAATACCGCCGCAACTTCTATCCTGGACAGGACTACAGCAAGGTCGCAGGCACGGTTGTGCGCGCTGGCAATGCGCCTGTAACGGTGGCGCTGGAAGGCGCAGGCCTGGCAAAGAAGACGCTCACACTCAAAGGCGACAAGTTGTCCTTTGAGTTCGACACCTCCAAAATGCAGGAAGGCGAGGCATTCCTTACCGCCAAATGCGGCGAATACGAAATCAAGGAGGAAATCCGTCGCCTCAAGCCATACGACAAGCGCACATCCTGGATTTCCGGCGGCAATTTGATTGTGGACGGCAAGCCCGTACTCCGCAGAAACATGTACGCTGAACATTACATGGGCGGCGAGGCTTTCAGGGAAAAGTACGACAATGACGACCTCTGCCAGACACTGGACATCAAAGGCGTCGGCGGCTGGGTGGAGCCTGCGCGCCTGGTAAAGGGCATTGAATCCAAGGAGGCCACAAGGGACGTGTATCCCTGCCAGGAATACTGGACCGCACTGGACAAGACCATCGAGAAGGCAAAAAAAGGCAACGGCGTTTTCTACTACATCTCCGACGAGCCAGAGTGCCGCAACGTGTCCCCCGTCTATCTGAAGCATATCTACGACTACCTCTGCGAAAAGGACCCCTACCACGTGGTGCTGATAGGCTCCCGTGCCTGCAGCAGGTATCTTGACTGCGCAGACAGGTTTGAGACACATCCATACATCAATGTAAGAGAGAGCAACGGCGTCCGCAAGTACGACCGTGAAATCAACACACTGGGCAACTACATTGATGAAATCTCCACATTGAACAGGCCTGACAAGTGCATCGGCTCCATGCCCACCTCATTCGCATCCCGTTCCTCGTCCCGCATATCCCGCTATCCCAACTTCGTGGAGATGGTTTGCCACACATGGGCGTTCATGATACGCGGCTGCAAGACGCTGTATCCATACGCATACCACGACCTGGGCGACGTGCCCTCCGTGTATGAAGGCATACGCTACATCTTCACCTCGGTGGACGCGCTCCAGGACTTCATCCTCTTCGGCAAGCGCACCCTGCTCTTCCACAATACCGAGGCTGGTGCCGCACTGTTCGAGTTGAAGAACGGGGAGAAGATGTTCGCGGCGGTGAACTACTCCACGCAGCCGGTGACAGTCAGTCTCAAGGGTGTAAAGGGCAATTTCGTGGAATTCCGTGGGGACAGAACATTCAGCAAGTTCGACAGCATGACGCTGGCGCCACAGGAAGTCATCATCGGCACCACCAAGAAGAAGGGCGAGAAACTCAAGTCCTTCAAGGAAGTGGCAGCGGAAATCGACGCCAAGGAGAAGGCGCGCTGCAACACAGGCAACTTGCTGTTCGGCCATGAGAACGACGTGGAAATCACCGCTTCCCGCGGCACGCCGCGCATTTCATACAAGATGTTCGACGGCACCAAGGACGTCCTGGCATTCTACGATATATGGAACAAGAACAAATTCTACGAGATTTCATTCCCGAAGTACGAGTTCAAGCCCAAGTTCTCCAAGGTGCGCATCTATGGCCTCAACCTTGGCACGCCCACCATCAAGATACGCAAGCGCGGCAAATGGGTTCTGCTTGAACCGACAAAAATGTGGAAGGACAAGTACATGGTTGGCTTCGACTATCCTGAATCATACGAAACAGTGAAATTCCACATTGACTTCCACCAGAACAAACTGGAGCTCTACGAAATTGAATTGCTGAAGTAATTTTAACCTCTTGAGGCAATTTCAAAACCAGTTTTGAAATTGCCTCTCTAATTTCAAGGAGACAAACAATGTTGAAATCCACAATTGCATTCATTCTTTTTCTAGGTCTATGCGTATTCACATCATACGCCCAAAACGCGCATACGGACGAAGAATATAAGGTTTGCTATCAACTTTTCGAAATCATCGAAATGGACAAGACAATGAAGGACACAGCCAACAAAATGGTTGACATGCAACTCAGTGCGCTGCCCAAGGAAACCTTGCAAAAAATCCGTCCCGTCATTCAGCAACACCTTGAAAAATATTTGAATTATGAATCTGTAAAACAAAAGATGGCGGATGTCTATCTGAAATATTTCACAGTAAACGACATTAAGGAACTTATAAAATTCTATCAAACGCCTGTAGGGCAGAAATTCGTCAAAAACCAGTCGCAAATCATGTTGGAAAGTGCCGAGATCGGGGCAAAACAAGTCAAGGCGCACCAGGCTGAATTGCAGCAAATGCTCATCAAGGCAATGCAGGAATAAAATGAGGTAATGAAAATGAAGAAATTCTTTTTTGCGTTATGCATGGCCGCTGCAATGACGGCGCTAGCGGCTGAAAAACTGGTGGCGTCATGGGACTTTGAGAAGGGGCTTGACAGCGGCGACATCAAAATGTCAAAGCGCGGTTCAGCCGCATTGGTGGACGAGGAAGGGCACGGCAAGGCGCTGAAAGCCTCCGCAACATACGACGGCAAGCCAGCAGGCCTCATCCTGCGCGGCAACGCCAAACCCGAAACTCTGCCAGAGGCATTCGTCTGGGCCATGGACATCAAGTACCAGGCACCTGAGCCTCTCCCCAAGAACGGCCTCTACACATACCTGCTGGACTGCAAGTACAACGCAAAGAACGGCCTGTCCTGGCTCATGACCACGGACAAGGCAGGCAACCCGCAACTGAGGGCCGTGCTTGGCACCAGCGAAGGCGCTGTTTCCATCATCGCAAAGGCCCCCGCCCTGAAGGACGGGCAATGGCACAGCATCAAACTGGTATGCCAGGCGCCAAAACTGGAAATGTTCGTGGACGGCAAGACCGCGGGCATGTCCATTGTCAAAGGCAAGCCAATGCCGCCAGCGCATCGCCTCACATTCGGAGACAGGGTGGGTTCCTCGTATGGTCCTTTCCGCGGTTTGATTGACAATGTCACATTGAGCGCCATCGTGCCAGACGAAGCGGAGGGTGCCAAATGAAAAGGGGCATATTCTCAGCAGTCCTGATGTGCTGCGCATTGCTCGGCACGGCGGATTTCTTCGCACCAGCGCCAGACGCAGGCGCAAATCTGCCAGCGGACAAGGTGTATCCCGCAGGGCGCATCTTCCCGATTTCGGGATATTCCTCACCTTCAGCCACTCTGATGCGGGACTTTGGCTTCACCGTGGCAGGCCCCACGTATGGCGGCCACGAGGCCATGTGCAAATGGGCGGCAAAGGCAAAGGAGGCAGGCCTTCCCATTCTGTGGCAACTTACAGTGACCTACGAAGGCAAGACCGTGGACATGGGCTTCATGAACAACGCCAACAAGAAAGGCGCAAAGCCGATTGACTGGGACGCCATTGCACAAGGCGCAAAGGAAAAAGCCCAGGATGCAATCAACAAATTCGGGGACAGCATTCTCTGGTGGTATGTGACGCCTGAGGAACTCCGCCACTGGCGCAAAGTGGAAATGAAGTATCTGGCAATCGTGGCGGACGCCATCCGCTCCGTGGACCCATTGAAGCGACCAATCTCCATGTACCAGCCAGGGCATTATGGAAAGGGGTCTCTTGAACACTACACGCCCATCCTGGACTACATCAGCCAGGGCTGCTATCCACACGCGGGCAGCACCTACAGGACATGGAACAGGTACTGGGCGGAAAACCTCACGGGCGCGGCAAAGGCTGGCCAGCGCACTGCCATCGCCGTGACGGAAATGTATGTGGAGCCAAAACTGGAGGAACTGGGCATGGTGCCCACATGGGTGAAATACGATGTGTGGACCCCGCTTGTTTACGGCTGCAAGGGCATACTCGTGTTCTCACTGGCAAACCGCGCCAACTTCGATGCCCATGACCGCTATTTCCTGGCGTATTCCGATGTGATCAAGCCCCTCAATGGCACGCAGAAACTGGGCGAAGTCCTGCTTTTCGGCGTGGAGGAAAAGGATTTGTCGTTCAAGGTCACGGAAGGCCCAGGCGAAGTCATCTACGAGAAGAAATCTGGCGGTAAAGTCGAAAAAACCATCACATACCCCACTATCCAGTCCAAGGATATGCGACACGCCAGCGGAAGATACTGCTTCGCCGTCTCCAGCACCGACAAGCCAGTGAAGGCATTGCTGCAAGGCCTGCCCAAACAGCCAGTCGAAGTATATGACGCCGAAAACGGCAAACTCCTCGGCACAGCCACAGACGGCACTTTCCCTGTGGATTTCGGCCCTTGGGGCGTTCGCCTTCTGCGCTTTGAAAAAGCAAAATAATGATATTTTAAAGAAATCTATAATATTTCTTTACTGAGTGCGTTTTATGTGTGGGTGCCGAGTATCGGCGCCCACACCAAACAACTATGCACTCAGAAAAGAAGACCACACATTTCAGACGTTATCCCGACCTCGCAGGAGCGGAGGTAGCCAGCGCGTCCACGCGCTGGCTAGGGGCGGAGGTAGCCAGCGCGTCCACGCTAATACTCCTAACTTAAGCACAATTTTTATTTTCAAGTGGAGCGAATTCAGCGAAATTCCTTTTTGTAGTCCTATGCTCGCAGGATTTCCTCGGAAATCTCGTCTTCTTCTTGACTCCTCGAAAGTTGTTC
>JAFYGL010000776.1 GCA_017543165.1 Victivallales bacterium
GAGGCAAGAGCAGTGCGCAGATAGGCGCAACGGCGTTCTTCGGAAAGCATCATCGGCCCAAGTGACCCTATTTCCTCAACAAATGCAGGCTTGCCTGAAATGCCTCGGTACAGCAAGGTTTCAGCCGTACTATGCAACACTGCAGGCATGGTGTCAAGCGAACTGCGCCCGCAGTATTCAGTGAAGCATGGATATGGATGCGTGGTAAGCGCATCATAATGCGCCGCCTGCTCAAACAGATTCCAGGCCTGGGAAGACTGTGTGTTGGGGCCATGCATCCCAGTCCACACAGGCCTGGTGGAATCGGCCTCGTGAATCTTCGCGGCAATGAAGTCCAGCCAATGCGCAGATTCAGAAACGCTGGCCCTTCCAAGGCAATTGCATTCATTGCCAGGCTCCCATGCGACAATGGCCGGATGCTCCTTTAGCGAGAAAACAAAACCTTCAATGAAGCGTCCCTCCCATAGCAAGGCTTCAGGATCGCTGATCAAATTCAGACGCTCCAGGACAGGCGGAACAAAAAGACGGCCGCTCATCCATCCAGTCAGCAATGCCACCACAAGCTTAAGCCCATGCCTCTCCGCGCAATCCGCCATTTCAATGAAATGCTCCAGCATCAGATAGTCCAGTCCAGTGTCACATGGCAGTTCAAGCCTATTGCCGCATGCATCCGCATATTCGACAGCATCGCCGAAGCAGCCATTCAATCTGGTCACAGGCTGAAAATCCGGCCACAGGGGAAATACGCGCAGCAAGGTTATGCCCATGTCTGCAAGCCTGGCGAAATCCTGCTCGACAACATCACCGCGCCAGTCACGCCACATATACATTCCAGCGTGGCTGGCCCAATAATTGCAGCCCACCTGAATACAACCGTGCTTCAAAAAAAGGCGCTTTTTCATTGACGGCGGAATGCCTTAATATGCTTTAAGCCCCTTTAGATCCCAGTCATCAAGAGAATACGGGCCTTTCAGTGCTGGTCCCCTGTCTATCCAGGCGCCATTCGTGAAATCTGGTATGGCAACTGGCGAGCTCCCCATATTGATCGAATCCTCGCTCAATGTCGTGATAGACATCCATGAGGCCGCGTCATACACGTCTATCGGGGTCTGCGTATGATGCTTGACGGCCTCCACAAAGGCCCTCAGCACCAGATAGTCCATGCCTCCGTGCCCGCCTCGGACACCTGCCTTCTGGAAGAACTTCCACAGGGGATGCTCGTATTTCCTATAGTAGTCTTCAATATTCTCCCACACGTGGGGCTTTTTGGAAATGCCATCGAAATACACGCCTCTCTTGTCCTCCTGCCAGATGCCCTTTGTGCCCTGAAGCAGATTGGCGCGGGAGTATGGGCGCGGGAGCGATGTGTCATGGAAAAGCGTAATTGTTTCGCCGTGGGCGCATTTTATGCATGTGGTAACCACATCGCCCAGTGCGAATCTGCGGCTCGACAATGGGTCGTCCCCTCCCCTGTGCTGGCGGCTCCAGTCATTCAGGCCAACGGACTTGGAGGCCATTGAAGTCAGCGAAACCATGCGGTTGC
>JAFYGL010000777.1 GCA_017543165.1 Victivallales bacterium
CACCACCGCACATCGCCATCACGCTCTGCGCACAGTTGAGCCGCAATGGCGGCTGACGCAACACCGAACTCGCCTCGGCAAGAAGTTCTTCACTTACTATTCCCATAAAACTCCTTATATGTCAAAAAAGCAAAATCAAGCGATAAGTTAGCCCCCATACATCAAAATACAATGACAATCTACAGAAATTATCTCGACAGGGGGAAGGTTATCGATGGGACCTATGGGACCTATGAGACCTATGGGACTTTGCCAATTGTCGCATAGGTCGCATAGGTCCCATAGGTCCCATCCAAGAGAAAATCCCTAAAAAAACAAAGTCTCCATGATTGTTTGGGTTATCTTGTAAACAATATTCCAAGCATTAAATTTCTGCAAAAGTTCTTATGACCGTTCAAGATACTCCGCCGCTTTTAGTTCACAAGGAGAGCACAATGGCACAATTCGGTTTCAATGTAATGGATTTCGGCGCAAAGGGCGATGGAATGGCGGATGACACAGCCGCAATCCAGAAGGCAATAGACACATGCGCGGCACGTGGCGGCGGGAGAATCCTCTTCCCATACACGCCCAATGGCTACAGGATTGCCTCCCCAGCCATTGAGACATACAATGGACGCGCCCTCCGTTCACAACTGGTAATACCGCCTGGCTCCCACAACATCTTTCTGGAAGGCGAAATGCCATGCCGCATGCTGAACAGCTACATGGTAAGACCAAAGGACTGCTCCGCAATTTTCAAGCCCACCACATTCGGCACCTTGCGGCATGACAATACAATGCTCTTCTCCGACTGGCAGCCACCAGAAATACACGAGCCCGCCGAACGCCCCTATTCAATACTTGCGGCTCCAGAAGGCGATTCCTGCAAGGGGCACTTCAGCGTCGCCAATTTCTCCATAGCCAATCTGGAATTCCGCGTCCATCTTGACCATGACAAAATGTATCCAACACAAAGCGCAGTCAATCTGCAAAATGTCTCCCGCGCACATGTGGCGGATTCACAATTCTGCCTGGACGACCAGGTCGGCGACACCATGCTCGGCAAGGAATTGCAGCCAAACCCGTGCCATACCGTCGGCCTTATGATGTCTGGCGACCAGAATGACAACAACACGCTCCGCAACGTGGCGGTCCAGGGTTTCCGCTATGGCTTTGTGCTTGGCGAGCACGTTGTAGCCGACTATCTCTACATACACAACTGCGAGGAGGGAGTGACCTTCCACGATTCATCCCACCTCTCAATCATCAACCATATCGTGGCCCAGCACAACAAGCGCATAGTCACAAGCACCACAACGGAACTGTTCGGGCATGCCAAAGGTCCCTGCAACGTGGAAATCGGCAGCATCAATTTCGAATCAGGCACAGGCTACTCCCCGAAGGTGAATGCACTTGAATACGGCGTGTACGACCCTGAGAACCGCCTCGTCGGCTACGCCAAATGGTTCCAGCCCTGGGGAGAGCAAAAATTCCCCGTCTGCGGCGCAGCTCAATTCCATATCACCCATTTCGGCGACTGACAAAACTGTTCCCGACCCCACCAAGGTTCATGCTCGATAAAATGCAGGAAAAATCTAGGCAAGGCGTTATATTGTCGCTGTTTTCAGCAGTAGAAAAAAAACATTAAAGAGAAGCAAAATGCAAACTTTTCAACTAAATGGACATGAACCCAGCCTCTTGCCAGACGGCAATTGGAAAATGACGTGGAATGACGAATTCGACGGAACTGAACTGGACCGCAGCAAGTGGGACTACCGCCTGTCAATGATGGGCAAACGCCACCCCGCATGGACGGACAAGGGCGTGCATCTGGACGGCGAAAGCAACGCGGTTTTCTCAATCCTTGAGGAAGACGGACGCCCTGTCAGTTCCCAGTTGCAGACGGGATACAACTTCATGGATGAGCCCATCGTCGCCACCAAATTCGGGAGGGACGCATTGCAGTGGAACATCGGCAAACTCAAGGAGAATCTCTACACCCACACCTTCGGCTACTATGAATGCCGCTGCAAATTCCAGCAGTACCCAGAGGCATGGTGGAGCGCGTTCTGGATGCAGTCCCCAATCATCGGGGCTTCCCTTAATCCTGAGGAAACAGGCTCTGAACTGGACATAATGGAATATTTCCATCCAGGCAAAGTAGCCAAGCATTGCATCTGGACTGGCGGCTATGGCCTGGACTGCAAGGGCGCCTCCGCAGGCGGCATTGACAACCTTGATACAACGGTATTCCACCGTTTCGGACTGCTCTGGAATGAAAGCGGATACACATTCTACATTGACGGCAAGGAGGACGGGCATGTCGACCAGTATATCTCCAAACGCCCTGAATTCATCCTTATCAGCACAGAGGTACAGGGCTATCGCCATGAAGACCATCAGCCTGTGAAGGAGGCTTTTGACATAATTGGAAAGGATGTGTTCCTGGTGGACTATGTCCGCGTATTCGACCTAATCAAGGGATAAACATGAAGATAACTGCCCTTAAAACTTTCATCTGCAACGCATTCCGAACCAACTTCGTATTCGTGAAGGTGGAAACGGACAGCGGCCTCCACGGCTGGGGAGAGGCCACCCTGGAATACAAGGAACTGACCGTACAGGCGGCAATACATGACCTGGAATCATACCTCATCGGCAAGGATCCACACAACATCGAGGCCTTCAGGCATGACTGCTACCGCGACGCCTACTGGCGCGGCGGCCCAGTGCTCATGAGCGCGTTGGCAGGCGTGGAAATGGCATTGTGGGACATAAAGGGGAAGGACCTCAACGTCCCCGTCTATCAGTTGCTGGGCGGAAAGGTGCGGGACGCCGTGCCCGTCTATGTGAATGGATGGTTCGCCCCCGCCAAGACGCCAGACGAATTTGCGGCGAAGGCTGTGGAGGTCAAGAAGAACCGCTATCCTGGCTGCAAGTGGGACCCATTCGGCAAGGCATGGCAGCAGATAGGCAAGAACGAACTCAGGCAGGCAATGGAATGCGTGGAGAAGGTCGCCTCCGCGGCGGGCGATGATGTGCAGCTGCTTGTCGAGGGGCACGGCCGCTTTGACATTCCAACCGCAGTCAAAATCGGCAAAATGCTGGAGGACTACGACATATTCTGGTTCGAGGAGCCTATCCCGCCAGATGACAAGGAAGGCATGCGTGAGGTCAAGGAGCGCGTCCGCGTCTCCATAGCCGCAGGCGAGCGCCTCTACAACCGCTACGAATACAGGCAGTTCTTCGACCTCAATTGCGCAGACTACATTCAGCCTGACATCTCACACGCGGGCGGCATCATGGAAATGCGCATGCTGGGCGCAGAGGCGGAGGCGCGCCACATCGGCTTCTGCCCCCACAATCCATCGGGCCCTGTGGCAAACGCCGCCACGCTCCAGATTGCGGCCTGCGTGCCAAACTTCGTCATGCTGGAAATGATGATGACGGATGTGCCGTGGCGGGCAGACATCTGCGACGAGCAGCTTGTCATGCGCAATGGCCGCATGGTGATACCAGAGCGCCCAGGCCTGGGCATAGAACTCAACGAGGCGGAATTGCTGAAGCATCCCTACATTCGCACCGAACTGCGCCACTACAAGGGCACTTTGACCGACATACGCCCGCCAGACGCAGTCAAGTACTACAAGATGGAGAATGAATGAAATGAACCGCTTCCAAGGAAAAGTCGTGCTGGTCACTGGTGGCAACCGCAACACTGGCCTGAGCATAGTCAAGTTATTCTGCGCCGAAGGCGCCAAGGTGTTCATGTGCGGCTCCTCAGCCGCCTCCACCCAGAAAGGCGCGGACATACTGGCCTCATGGGGATGCGAGAATCTCAGAAGCATTCCATGCGACGTGTCGGACATTGAGCAGGTGAAGAACATGTTCGACATCATTGAAAAGGAAGCAGGACGCCTGGACATACTGGTCAACAACGCGGCGCACCAGGGCATTGGAAAGCCCTTCACGGAAATGGAGCCTTCCTATCTCATGGAGGTGCTGGGCGTAAATGTGCGGGGCGGCTTCCAGGTCACGCAGCAGGCGGTGAACCGCTTTTTCTTGAAGCAGAAGGAGCGTGGAGTGGTGGTTTTCCTCTCATCCAACACAGCGATGCGTGCCATACGCAACCGCACCGCCTACTGCGCAAGCAAGGGCGCCATCAATTCCATGGTAAGGGCGCTGGCGCTGGACCTGGGGCCGCTGGGCATACGCGTAAACGCCTGCGCCCCAGGCTACATCTACACGGAACGCTGGGACGCACTGCCTGAGGAGACCAAGCAGCGCCGCCGCCTAAACTGCCCGCTGCGCCACGAGGCAACGGGAATGGACATCGCCAACGTAGTCGCCTTCCTCGCCAGCCAGGACAGCGCAAACATGACTGGCGAAATCATCACCTGCGACGCAGGTTGCTCCTGCCAGAACATGCCAGAGGACACGGATTTTTGACTTTATCGAAACGCTCTGTTCCCCATGAGGGCAGGTAAATACCGTCAGTTTCGTAAGCCACTCCATGCGCGCGTACATTGTAATGGGTAACATCCCCCACCCACCATCCGCTACTAACATAAGCCAGGAAGTTCGGGGTTGCAAGGGGCAAAACAAAGATGTCTTCATTACTACACTTTATATGGAATTTGATAAAAAGTAATAAAAAACTTGTTCCACAAGGGAGTAGGCTTGTGCCGCTTGCGGTACTTGCCTGCCCACATGGGGAACATAGCGTATCGAAAAGTTCTGTTCTCCATGTGGGCAGGCAAATCTCCTCGTATGGAACAGAGCGAATGGCAAAAACAGGAGGGAAACAATGTCCATGCCATATTTGCGTTCCATTTCAGGCACGATCCAGAAGCCTCGGCCACTCTCCTATAGACGAGATGAGATGACGAGTGGAACCTGGCCTGGATGATGGCTTACTTGCCTCCTGCGGCCTTGCGGGCTTTTGATTCAGCCCCCTCGCCTATCCACATCACTTTCTCGCCTTGCTTTTTCGCACGTTGTTCCAGCTGCAAGGCTTTTCTCGCATACTCTCGATTGACTTTCATGCAATTGGAACACCTAAACGAAACCTTCATATCCGTCTCGACGCACCCTGGCGGATTACATTTGCACCAGTCATAGTTATCGTCATTGAGGTCGAGTTTGGATAGAACAGATTGCTTGTCGTTTCCCGATGATACCGCAGATGACGGCACTTCACCGCCAGTATTCCTTGGCCGTGACTTGCCAAAATAATCTGGATTGGAGAAGTTGTTTGCTGCATTGTGCGCTTTCCGGGTCATATCAGCGAAATCCCTGTCATTCCAGACATCACGAATGCATACGTCCACCGCATCTGCGCAAAGTTCTTTCCGATTCATTGGTTCAGGACGCATACCACTGATTTCCATCATAACCAGAGGGGTCTTTGGCGAATAACTGAATATGCCTTTAACATCAACAGCATAAACATCTGCTCTGTCGTAGGAATATCGTTCCACCACATAAAACCGAACGTTCTCATTCCCTTTGATATGCCATCTGCCCTCTTGATTGCTCAACAACGAATTCTTGTATTCGCGTAGTTTAAAGGCCTCCTTGAAACCGCGCTTGACCATTTCATCCGCATTGGCTCCGTCCTTTATTTCGACAACAACGGACGAGACGGACAAAAGTTCCTTTCCCCAAGCGGAAAACGACAGGGCCTCTTGCCTGTCAATCTTTTTACCATCTTCACCATAGAAAGCGACTTTTCCATCCGCAATCCCATTGCCATAATACGCCATGTCCAAAATCGCCCTGTCGCCTTTGCGACTGGGCAATTTCTCTGCGTCTTTTGCAGTTTTTGAATACGGCCATTCGGAATAGTTCCATTCGGATGCTTTGGCGGCAGTATGGCGATTGCCCGTGTTGCCTGGATACCTTATGACCTCCGCCGACGCAGCAAGACAGCAAAACAGCCAGAATGTCAATAACAGAACGCCTTTGCGGCAAGCTCCAGATATCGTTTTCTTTGATTCCATTATCACATCCCCTTCGCCTTTTCCATAAGTTCATCGACGGTAGGGGCCTTCGGGGCAATCGTCTCATTACCGCCTGGCGGATTCAGTTCAAGGTTTTCAACCTTGCCGTCCTTTATCTCCACGGAGCTGTTCTTCCAGAATTGCGACGTGCCATCGGCCAGCGTCCGCCGCACATAATCATCTGTCGCGCCTGTCTTGCGTATGCGGTCAATGGTCTCGGCAAAAAGAGTCTCGCTCTTGACGCGCTCCCGCCCCTCCGCGTCAAGCGGCAGAACAATGTTATAGGTCTGTCCGTCCGTGAAAAACGCCTTCGTCTCGTATGGCACGCAGAACGGATACTCTACACGGATGTTGTGGACGCCCTTCGGCAACTCCACCATCGCGGGAATGGTTCCATACGCCAGGCCGTCGATTTTCACGTCAGCCCCCTGCCTGTTGCATGTGAAATTCACATGTACCATGTCCGCGGCCTCCGTCTTCCAGTTCGCCGCGGTGACTTTCGCAAGGAACTGCGCCGCGCATTTCGCCGCGGTCTCGTGCAGCAGCTTTTCATAGAGCGTAGCGGGATTCTCCTTGAGTTTTTCCGCAGTGTAGTTCCTGCTGTACTCCACATTATCAAAGCCGCAGACCGTCTCGCCCGTCGCCACATCCAGCAGGTTGAGCGCAATTCGCACTGTGAGCTTGTATGCAATGGGGGGAACTCCGATGTCCTCGCCCGTGAATTCGAGAATCGATGCAGTCACCACGCCTTCGGAGCCTAGAATCCTGCCGATTTCACGGGCGGACGCATCGGGCATCACCTCACCCTGCGCGTTTCGGTTCTGGTTCACTCCAATGACGTTGTGCGGATTCACGATGCGAAGCGTTTCTCCCGAAAGCCTAGTAGCCAAGGTGTCGGCAAACGCCGCCATCGGCAAGTTCCCTGCATCGGTCGTATGGTTCTGCACAACCAGGGCCACACGGCGTGGCGCGGCGAACGCCACTATGGAAAACACAAACAGTGACAGTATGATTCTATTCATTTCGACACCTCGCTCTATATTTTGAAAGTCTCAATTTCCTCCCACACAATCCTGCCATTCGCCAGGCTGTGGATGGCAATGCGAAGTTTGTAGTAGCCTACGCCGTCCAAATCCGTCAGCCGCCTCAAGTCTCCCGCCACGAAAAAGTCGGGTGAGCCATGCTGCTTCAACGCCCCCATCAGCTCCCCATCCTCCAGAGGACTGTTACCGCTTCCCACAATCCGTTTTGCAAGTGCCACAAGAACGCCGTCATCCTTCACCTCGAAAAGTTTCGAGTTGAAGAGCATCACCCTGAATCGCTCGCCCGCCGCCTCTATCAAGCCATCCAGCCCATCGTTGCCAGACTTGTTCTCAATCCCCCCAATCACGACAATCGGGAGACGCCCGCCGAGCCTCTCCCTGCACCCCTCGTAGTTCTTAACGAACTGCGGATTCAACAGCATCGCGTGAACGAGGGCATCAACCTTGCGGTCAAGGCTCGTCGCGGGAGGCTGCGGCTTTGACGGCTGGGGCGGCGGTGGAGGAGGCGTAGGCCGCCATGCACGTACCGCTGGATTCGCCTCAAGCTTCGCCGCGCACTCTTCCGCCGCGGCATACAGCAAGTCTCCAAGATACTCCAGGCGATTCTGCGCCACCTGGTTGTTCGTGTATTTGGGACTTATCTTCTTGACAGTCTCGCCGCAGACGGTTGCCCCCGTCACCGCATCCGCAAGGCTTATAGATATGCGGACCGAATATTGATGCAGGACCACGGGCGTCCCAATAGTGGAATCAAGCAGTTCAAAAACTGAAGCAGTCACAAGCCCCTCGGCCCCAAGCCCAAGAGCCAGTTTCTGCGCCGACGCCGCTGGCATCGGCTCCCCTGCCACGCTCCTGTTCTGGTTGACGCCAATTGCATTGTATGGATTTATGACCTGAAATCCGCGCCCCGACAGCTTAGCCGTCAGCGCATCCGTCAACGCCCCCATCGGTATGTCCGCACCATGAGCATGATTCTGCACCACAAGCGCAACCTTCCGTTGCGCCAATGCCTTCTGCTCAACCTCCGCGGCAACCTTCGTCGTCGTGGTTGACACAGTAGTCTGCATCTCCGTGGTCACCTTCGTCTGCGCACTCGCAATCAAGGCCGCTCCCACAACCAAAGCAATTAATGTCTTAAACATCGTTTTCTCCGTTATATTGTCTTTATTATATGCTACGCATAAATACCATGTGTTCATTTTGAAATCTTATCTACTCTCTTGAAGACATCAGGAGGATCCGCCAAAATGAACATTGTCCCCTCCCTAACTAGATTATTTACCCCAACAAGCCAGACTCGTTGCACAAAATATCCACGTCTATCCCAGCCAAACTTACGCCCTATTTGTGCATTTGTACTATACTGGGCCCCTGCTGCCGAAGCAGATTCAAACTGAATGTAAATTTCCTCTTTTGAATGCACAGTAACTAGAAGTTTCTTTGGAACGCTGTTGTCACTGTCAACAAGAGTCAATTCGCCATTTTTCAAACTCCATGAACCAATGTTCTTGGCATCCCAATTATTATTCTTGCCATCAATGATTGAGGATGTGTAAGAATAAGTTCCATCTGATTTGAAATCATACTCTTCTACTCTTAATTCTGTATCAACATTATTATGTTTTATAGGACCAAGATATTCAGTACCCCTGCGCTCCTTAATAATAAGATTACTGTTGATATGATCATCAATAACATCACTGTTGAGAACCAAATTAGCATTTAGCGAAATATGCTCTTCTTTAATCATTCTAATCCATTTTCCTATCAAGGCAGATGAATCACTAAGTGGCTCACCCACAATTTCAGGCCGCGAAGACAGTTCCTGAGCCGCTTCAAATTCACTCCCACATTCTAGCACTTCTTTTTCCGAATAATCCTTCATGTGCATGTTTACGCATCCGCTTTGCAAAAAGCAAATCAAAACAGCGATTACAAAGGCAATTGTTTTCAAAAGACCATTGATTCTTGACATTTCGCACCTCCATTCACCATCCGATTGATGGGCGTGTTGTTACCTTGTGGATTTCCTTTTCTCCGTTCCTGTCTATCTTTCCTTTTTCTTGCTCAAAAGTTTCATCGTAACTTTGTAGTAGCCGAACACAAAAGCAATGCCATTGCCATGCTGGCCAGGATGCTAGTTTTTCTCATTTTCATTGTCTCCGTTTTTCTGTTAGAACTGTTCCGATGCATGGATGTCTTTCTGGTTGAACGTCCATGCCGTATATGACTTGCAAACAGCAATAAGAAGGCACACAAGCAAAGGCCATGCCGCGCATAAAAACCGCCATCTTCTATTCAGCCTCCGCCATTTTATTAAGCGAGCGCATAACTAGAGCCGCAATGATATCGCCGTCGCACACAGGGTCATATATATACCTATTCATATATGCCATAGGTGTTTGAAAGGAAAAATCATTTTTTTCTCTTTCCTCCGACATGCCAAAACTTCCCCTAGTAAACACCTTGCGCTTCTTTGGCCATTCTGATTTTCCTGGCATCCCTAGCAAAGATATTGGTAAAATCATTGAAGTCCACATATTGCGCACCCTGACAGCGCCACTATTCTGGACATTTGGAGGATAGTCAAGTTGCGAAGCAATATAATCTTTCCATAGTCCGTCTTGGTTCTGGCCCGTATCGTTTGGCACAACACGAATACGATAGGTCACCTCCATTTCATGAGTGTATGGGAAACCGAAACAGACAAGAATCAAACCTATTGTATGATGTTCCCCGAACTTGCTATCAAATGAGACAAGCACTGTCAATGGGACCGCGTCTTTAGAAGTAGTAAAAATATTAGGATAATTCTTAAGCAGAGAAGCCTGCACCGCATCAAAAAATATTTTTTCACAAGCCTTGTCTCTGCTAATCTTGGTCAAAGTGTTATAAGATTGTTTCTTAATGATATCAGATTTCCTAATGATATCAGGATCTCCTTTTCTTCTTTCATCATTGACCAAATTCATAAGTGCCCTGTTTTCACAATACCCTTCAACTATGTCATTCACAATCTTTGCCTTGTTTTCCACATCATTACTTTCAACAGCAGCATGATAATCATGAGACATTTTTAGGATGGCATTATTCAAAAACGGGAAATCCTTATTATAATCATGTGTGAAAGCATCAAATGCCTTGGGGTCTTCTTCTATCTTCTTTAGAAGTTCCTCTGGTTTGATTTCCGTTTTAGCCTTGTTGATATACCTTGTTTTCAACGTTTCATTATCACGAAACTTTCCGCTGGCCTCAGACCACCAACAGGCATTTACAAACTCGTCCTTTGTGAGTACGTTAAATGAGTTTTTGTGCAGCAATATTCGCTCTAATCTGTACTTGCCTGTAACAGTTGCGCTGGGCTTGACTGTTTCAGGACGCACTGTGGACTCATATCTTGCGATGCTATAGCACCCGCTTAATGAAAACATTATAAAAACGGAAAATACTATCGTCAATTCATCTTTCATTTTCTATAATTTCAAACTCACTCACGAGCAAAAAGAACATCTAATTATTCATTTTTATACCATCTCTGTAATTCTATTTTGATTGAAAAGATGAGAATACACCTTACTATTCAATTCTTTTGAATGTGAAAGCTGCTGGCGACCAGGCATTTATGGTTATTACACCGCTGCCCACACGATTATTATCATCTGTAATCCAATATCGCATTACCGAATAACCACGACTGTCCCATCCCAATATATGTCGATGCTGATTCAACGATTTGCGTACTAGTTCACGTGCATCAGGGGCAGCCTGTGAAATCATAAGTTCATTGCTTTTGGCCTGCTCTGCCTTGTAGTTGTTTTCCCAGGCCTCAGACGTCGCATACTGAATTGCAATTTCCTGTTCTGGACATGTTGAAACCGTAAGTTTCATTGGGATGTTGTTGCCCTCTGATATGCTTATTGGGATGTTGCTGACCTCTGATATGCTTAATGTAGGAATTAGCGTCAACTCCCCATTATGCAGACTCCATTTTCCAAAGATTCTACTCTTGGAAAAAACTGTTCCACTTTTTTCAGACAATGTTGTAAACAATGAATACGTTTCGTCAGACTTGAAATTATACTCATTAACTATTGCCATTTTTTTAAGTTGATTATCGTCAAATTGTTGCCCATAATTATAATTTCCAATGTCATTTCCATTGAGTATAATAATTTCCATTTCACCTTCTGCCTTCCACTTTCCAATCAAGAAAGAGGAGTCACAAATGGGGTCACCTGTTTTTTTCGGGTGTGAAGAGAGCGTTTTTGCTGCCTCAAACTCGTTCCCCTTTGTAAGCAACAGTTCCTCGGCAGTATAGGTG
>JAFYGL010000778.1 GCA_017543165.1 Victivallales bacterium
AGCCGCAGGAGAATGGAGAGGCTGCACAGCACATAGTTGTTGCAATATAGCAAATCCGCAATGGCATCCGAGCCGTCCCCGACAGCAATGCCTGCTTCCACGGAATGCCCCTCCAATCTAATGGCTGTTTCGCGTATGCCGCCGCAGTCTTCTTGTAGCGCCTCGAAAAAGTCCAGGACCTGGTTGATTTTATGAGAAAAATCCTGTTTTGTGTGGAATTGTGCGCTGGATAGCATCAGGAGCCAGCGGCACCACGTAAAATTGTCCGAGAAGCCAAATGGGGATACCTGCGGGAATGTCTCGGCAATTCTTTCTATGATTTTCAATGCGGCTGATGTGCATTCGTCATTATGCAATTGGAGCAGGAAAGCCACCATTTCTCCATAATAGACTGGATTGTTTATGGACAATGCGTCAGTTGGCATGGCATCTCCCCTGAAGGAGCCGCAGCAGAGCCCGTCTTTTGCAAGCCAGCGGAGCATTGCATTTGCCAGATTCATTGCCGACTTGCGGTAACGTTCCAGCCCAGTGCATTTGAAAAGCTGCCATATCGCCAGGCCATCCCTGCCAGAATCCGAGGCCCAGATTGTGTTGGTGTGGTCAAACCATTTAAAGAAGCCATCAGGTCTTTGCCCGCCGCGGTTCAAGATGAAATCCGCCAGATTGCATCCGATGCGCGTCAATTTTTCCTGTTGCCGAACTTGTCCGGCGGAGGCAAATAGCGCACCTGTCAGAAGTGTCGCGTCAGTGCGAAGATTTGCCCGTATTCCCAAATCATTCGAGCGAATCATTTCAAACATGCCTTTGGAACCGTCCTCAGAAATGAAAAGTCCTGATTTCAAGTGCCAGTTCAATGCCTTCTCCACTGCTTGTTCAGAGGTGTTGCCATTTGAGAGTTGCTCGATAGGCGGGAATGCCTTGGGGAAGGCCTCCTCCACAACTGAGTCAGGTATATTTGCCAGTTCATGAAGTATGCCTTTCCAAAGGCCCATCCAAAGTCTGTATGGCTTTCTGAAAAGAGGGTTGAACGCAGACAGATCCGTCAATGCGGAAAGCACATTCGCGTCAAGTGCCTTCAAAAGCACTGGATAATGATAGTTTCCCTTTCGGAAAATATTGTTCGTGCCTATGCAATCGCTGACAGCCGCCATTTCATTCTTGGGAAAACGCATTGCAGTGGGAAGATAGAAGCCATCCCGTGATTGCAGTGGACGGCCTTCCCATTCAATGTATTCCTGGTAGAAGTATCTTTCCCTGCCCATGGGACGGACGGACGTAAATGACCCGTGCAGATAGTCCTGCGCCATATAGTTTTCAATGTAGAAACGGCTTCCAGAACGGCGCAGGGCCAGCATTGCCTCAAGCCATTCCAGGGACTGTTCTGGAATCACCTTGTCGCCTTGTTCATAGTCGGGAAGCATTATGTAAACCTGGTCTGGCCCCGATGAATGGGGCAATTCCGAGGGCTTCGTGTAGAATGCCACGCCCTCGTTCTTCGCCGCCACAAGTTCCATGAAAGTCCTGAATGCCCTGGTGCCGCCGCAAATATGGAACATTTGTTTCTCCTTTTTTGACTATAGTGAAAACATCATACGGCAATGACGCCTGCGACTATTAGTATGAGCGCCGCGATTTGCATAGGTGACAACTTTTCCTTCAGGAAAAAGCGAGTGTAAAGCGTGAAGGCAATCATTTGGATTGAAATGCAGATTGGGTATGCTATGCCCGCCCGTGAAATTGAGGAAAGCCATTTTATCCCGAAGAAGAGAGTTGCGTATGAGGTCAAGGCAAGTATTCCCCATGTGAGCGCGGATGTGTAGAAAATCTTTTTGTTTCCTTCCATGTGCGTGCGTCTTGCCAGGGCGATTATGCTGAAGACTACGACGTATGTAAGCATGATGCAGCCTGTCTTGCCCAATGCTGGCAATTGTGCATCTTTCCCTGCCGTGATAACGCAGATTTGCGCGGAACCGCCGCATAGCGTCGCCAATATGGCAATGCCCAGGCGCTTTAACTCAAACTTGCCAATGCCTTTTTGCTTTGCAAAGGCGGCCAGCGCCACGGCTATGCAAAGACACGCAATCCCAATGCCGTTGATTAAGGTGAATTGGTCCTTCATGACAACAACGCTCCATAAAAATGACACGGCAAAACCCATGGAGGACAGCGCCAGATACAAGGCCGAGGCACTATATCCCAAGGTGGACATTACGCAGATGTTGGAGCCCACATTGATGCAGCCGCCGATTAGGAGCAAGACAATGGGACGCAGGGCAATGGCGTCTGGCAATATCTGGCAGCCGAAAAACACCTTGCACAGGGCAATAAGAAGCAGGCTAATGGAGGCGCCTATGATGTAAAATGGCGTAAAATCCTTGACAGAACGGCGCGCCTGCGACATGGCAACCGCAGTGATTGTCCACTGAATGCCAGTCGCTACTATGGATAATAACCCTAAAATCATATATGTTGTATTTGGTTAGTTGAAAAGTGGACAGTGGACAGTGGACTGTTGTGTGTCCGCAACGAAATGCAGCAGGCGGGCGATGATATCGCCCGCCACAGAACTCAGTCCACAGTCCACTAGGAAACTTAGGCACGCAAGGAGGGGAATGCCTTCAGGCCTGCCTTGCGGGCGCCTTCCAGGGCGTATTCGCGGTCATCGTATGCGGTGGTCTCCGAGGGAGTCGTGCCCAGGTGTTCCAGGACCAGGCGATATGCTTCTGGCGAGGACTTTTCCATGCCGATTTCAATGGTGGAAATCACGCAGTCGAAAAAGCCAAACACGCCAGTGCGCTTCAATGCCGCCGTGGCAAGTTCCGTGGTGGTGGCTGTAAACAATGCCATTTTCACGCCATCAGTGTGCATTTGCCGAAGCGCCTCCATTACGCCTGGCAGAAGCGGCGCCTTCTCGCGATAGACGCTTTCAATGCCAGCCAGAAGTTCCTGGCAAATCGTGGACACATCCTCGGCCAGGCCATAATCCTCCTTGATGAACATGGCGCCCGCCTTTATTTCCAGAGGGGCAAGTTTCTCCTTTAAATCCGCCTTGGGCACAAGGCCCTTGGAGACAATGTAGTCTGTGCCCAGCCTGTCCCAGTACGGCATGCTGTCGATAATCGTGCCGTCCAGGTCTATGATTGCGCCCTTCATCCCCTTAGTCCTCCGTAATGGGCTCGCCTGATTCATTCTTGCGTATCTTTGCAAAAAGTACCGCAAGCCCCCCAGCGATGACCTCCCTTTGCACAATCACATCCTCTGGCACCTGAAGGCAGATGTTGGCAAAGTTCCAGATGTACTTTATGCCCAGTGAAACCAGTGTGTCCGCAATTGCCTGGGCACTGGCTGCGGGCACGCAGATGACGCCAACCTTGGGTGGCGACTGCCTCAGGCGCGTGCCTATCTCCGCAATGTCAAACACCTCGTATCCATGTATCTCATGGCCGATTTTGCGCGGATCAGCGTCGAATACAGTCTCTATCCTGAAGTTGTATGACTGAAAGTCCCTGAAGCCCAGCAATGCCGTGCCCAGTGAGCCTGCGCCGACCAGCGTGGCGGAGGTGCTCTTGTCCCAGCCCACGAAGCGCAATATGGCGTCAATAAGTTCGTTGACCTTGAAGCCCTGGTGCCTTTTGCCGGAAAGACCTGCCACGGCAATGTCCTTGCGCACCATGATGTGTGGAATATTCATGTACTCCGCCAATTCCGCGCTGGAAACCCATTCCTGCCCAGAGGCCCTGAGGTTGAACAACCTGTGCAGGTAGGTGGGCATACGCCTTATGCTTGGTGAACTCTGGATTTTCATTGTGGTGTAATGCGGTATTTGAATGTGAGTGCCAAAGTGGCGCGGCTAGAATGGATTGCTCTTCACACTTCAGTCCGATAAAAGTATTTCAAGCCTTTAAGTGACCAAACACATTAATGAAAAGGCATGCCTTTACCGCTGGCTGAAGCCAGCGGCTCCGACAGTTTGTGGCTTGGCGCGATAGTTTACGAGTACAAAAAGACTTGAAACATGCATTACAATACAATATTTTCCCGACTTTTCCAGTTAGTAATAGGTAAACGATTGATATTCATGTGCGCAGCTATTGGCCGCGCGCACATTACCTTTCGCGTGCTTGCCTAAATAAATTGCGAAGTCACCTCTTTTATGGTGCGCAGGTAAGCGTCCTTCTGGACTGTATCAGGCTCCAGGTAACTACCCTCTGTCCATTCATTCCAGGCATTGATGAAGAGAATACGCTCGTCATCAGAACGTTCTTGAAGCAAGGAGGCCAGTGCGCGCAACTCATCACCGAAGGCTTTTGCGTCAGGCTCCATCACAGGCATCCAGGGATATGCGCCTGGACGGAACACGTCAGACTGCACACAGCGCGGCGTGGCATCCCAACCAGCCGTTGCCACGGGGAAATACGGTGCGGCCAAAGTGGCCAAAGCCCGTTTCGCCAGATTAATGTAGTCTTGCGCCTCCGTGGCAAAGTCCAGTGTCGGGAACTGCGTTGACCAATGCGAACTGGTGCCAGCCGAATTGTAACTGGTATAACTGTCAAAGCCTAACACTTCTACCCAGTCCCGCTGGGGACAGACGCAAAATGGCAGGTTGTCCAAGTTGTCATACCATACGGCATTCAAATGCACGCCTGGCAAACCCGCCTGGTGAGCAATCTTCCGAAGTTGCTCCAGTGCATGCGCCGCTTTTTTGACACCTCCCATCTTGGTGATGAAACTGTTGACGGCATATATGGAGAAGTACGGCAATCCCCCAATCCGCCAATAACCCTTTTGGGTCATGTACCGCGTGACGATGTATTCCCAAATCTGGATAATGTTTTCCGATGTGATGGCACAGGGGTAGAGCATCTTTGCATTCATGGCGGAGCCGTAGTTGCAGGGATGTCGGTCACTCCAGTCATGGTTGGCCCACATCAGCGCAAAGTTCATCCTGCCGCGGTTGGCGGCCTTCAGGAACCCTTCGTCCAATGCGCGTTCCAGATACGGTCCGTCATACCAGTACCAGTCGAAGACGAAGGCGTCAATGCCTGCATCAGAGGCGGCGGAGATTTTCCGCGCCATCACCTGCGGGTCAGCCTCGTCCTCATATCCCCACAATGGGATACGCGGCTGGCGATGACCAGGAAAGCGGGGACGGGCGCATTTCATCAGCTCCCACTCCGTCCATCCTGGCCCATGGTACTCTTCGTTACGGGGGTCCAGATGATAATTAGGAAAGTAGTATGCGGCAATCTGCATTG
>JAFYGL010000779.1 GCA_017543165.1 Victivallales bacterium
CCATTCTGGTCATTCAGGTGGACGCTCCACAGTTTCTTATGTGCAAGAGCATAGCCCATTTCATCGGAGGGGCAGAGGTTTGCCAGCAGGGCGTGCGCTGTCTCGATGAGGCATCCAACACGTGACGGGTCAGTTGTCAGCAGGCCCAGTGCGATGGCATGGCCGATGGTCGGGATGTATGCGTGGTCAACTGGCTCGTTTGGCTTTGACTCGATCATCAGGCGGATGTTCTTGTCATAGTCCAGCAGTGCCTGTGCAGCCTCTGCGATACGCTCTGTCGCCCACACTGGATCCTTTGCTTCGCGGATGTATGTTCCTTCGCGTGCCAGCCAGAACACGATGTTGCGTGTGCCCAGGGCATTTGCGATGTCAATGGCGCGCTTTGTGCGCTCGATGGCGTACTTGCGGCACTTGGGGTCATTTGAGGTGTAGCCACCGTCGATGGTATTGGGGTTGAACCACATGCGCGGCGCCACGAACTCAGCGGTCAGGCCATGGTTGTCCAGAGTCTTCTTCAACTCGGTGGCGGCCTTGATCATCTGGGCCTGCGTCATCTTGCCATCGCCGCAGCCTGGCACTGCATCATCATCATGGAACTGGATGCCATCAAAACCCAGCTTCTTGTAAAGCTCAAGCTTCTTGTTGAAGGGGATGGTCTTGCGGACTTCTGGTCCAAATGAATCTGCGCCTTCGTGGATGTTCCAGGGGCCAAACGAGAACCTGAATGTGCCCTGCACGGGCTTCTCTTTCTTTGCTGCTGCTTTCTTTGCTGTTGCCATTGTTCGCTTCCTTTACTTTTTAGTTGACGTTGAGTTTCAACAAATTACTGACTATATGCTCAATGATATTTGGCTTGAACTTCGGACGATGCATGCCCTGGCCGAACCAGACTTCATAGAAGCCGAACGCGCCAAAGTCGTCACTGGAGAAAATAGAAGGATACTGCGCGAACATTTCCGGCGTCGGGAAATATCCAGCATCGCCATTTGCAACGGAGACTGCAATCGGGAATTTGAATGGAGAGCGCGCCCTCAGGTCCTCACCCACCGCCAGGAACGGCTCGCCAGGAACGGCGTAGATTGCAATGTCACCCATGCGCAGCGTCTGCAAGTCCCTGACTACCTTGAACTCCTTTCCCCTTTCAGCGAGAATCGCCATTTCAAGCAGGCAGGCATGCGTAAAGAACAGAAGCCTCTCTTCCTGATTGCCTGGACGCGCGTACCTGTCTGGCACCTTGGAGATGATCTTCTCCGCGATTTCCCTGTATTCCACGGGATCCACCTTCTCGGTGGGGAATGTGACTGCCTTGAGGGAGCACTTCACTGGCGCCAGCTGGATTTCCTCGCCATTTGCCAAGTCCGCCTCCAGGTCATTCACATAACTTTCGCTGATCCAGTCCAGGTTCTTGTCCCGCTCCGCGGACTTATGTGTCCATATCACATTGACATCGCCAGCCGTGCCATACAGGAAGAAGCCGATATCTGCCAATTTGCGTTCCTTGATCTTGCGGTTTGCATCCCCCATCCAGTCAGCGGAAACCAGAGGCTGCGGGCCAAACACCACGCCATGCATGGCATGGTTGTGAATCAGCACCTTGACGGAGCCGTCTTCACGCACCATCTTGACCCAGCGTATTTCAGGGTCGGTATGCTTGTCTTCGGATGTTGTGCGCCTGGAGCCCAGTTGCTTGCGGATGGGCGCCTTGCCTGCAAATGCCCGCACTGGCTCCTCGTTCGCCAATGCATCCATAAGCGACTTGCGTATCGTGGCGCGCCAGTTCTGGCAGAATTCCGCGTTTGGCTCACCATATCCAACGTCACAACTTGCCACGCCTGCCGCCGAATGCGTATGGGTTGCAACAAACATGATGCCCTCTGGATCAAGGGCGAATTCGGTGGCAAGTTCAACACGAAGCCTGCGGCATTCCAGTTCGCTGGAGGAAATCGTGTCAGTCACCACAACCACATTGCGGTTTTCGCCGTCATTCACCGTCAGCACACGGGCATACAGAGGATCGCGCACTCCGCGGTTACGCCTGCCAAGGAAAGGCCCATAGCCCCCCAACTCTGCAAACAAAGGTACTTCTATGATATTCTCCGCACAGCCGACTTTAACTTGCATATTCACCTCACTTGTGTTGAAATTGTCGCTAATATAGAACGCCATTGCAAGTACGCAAGCCAATAATCCGTATAATTTTTACAAAAAATGGTAATGGTTCAGCAATTGATATTGGCAGGCTATTGGCAAGGCGCATCTACCCGCGGCTTTCGCTGCGGGCACCAAGACAAGAGGAACAAAAGGAAGACTGCCAATACGCATCCAGGGGAAGATGTAAGGAGGAGGGCTTGGTGCCCGCGGCTTTCGCCGCGGGTAGATGCGCCTCGCCAATTTCATTCGGTGAACCTCACGTGAAACAGAGCGTACACAAAAAAATATGCACGGTCACCAAAGACCGTGCACACATAATCTACGCCACAATTTCAACGCCTCAATGTAAAAAGGCCGCCCAGATATGGTTCCAGCCTAAGCACCTTGCCCTGTGTCCAGTCAAGCGTAACATCTGCCAGTGGGTCGTACCATGTGGCCTTGACGAACTTGCCTTGCACCTCCAGTTTGAATTCAAGAGGCTGGCTACTATTGTTGAAGACTGCAGCGAGATAATCTCCATTGGTTTTCTGGTATATGCTTGTCTTCAAGTCACCAGAACTAGTGCGCAGCAAGCTTGCAGCCTTGTTCTTCCAGTATGGCAGGAACGTCACATCCTCCAGGCCAAAGTCAATCTTACGGCAACGCACCCTCTGCTCAATGGGGCCATTCACGGAATGTGGATAGAACATCAAATTGTGCAGAATTGCCAGCATTGCAGTATGCACAGTCAGTTTCGCGTCGCCAATGTACTCCACCTTGCGGTATTCAGGCATGAACATCCTGGTCGCTCCCATATTCACGGCATTCTCATAGCGGAAGCGGTCCAGGCTCATCGCCTCCATGTAATAAGCGTGCTTCATCAGCATGCCACGGTACTGCTCGCCCATCAGTATCACGTTTGAATACATTCCCAAAGTAGAGGCCTGAGCCGCACCTACGTGGCTTATGGTCACAGATGCAGGACGCCCCATACGCTGCGTGTTGTAGATGCGCTCCTGGAAGGCCTTGCATTCAAACACAGGCGAAAATATCTGACCGCGTTCCGAAAACCAATCGGGGGAGAAGCAATCATAGTAGATGCCGTTCCAACTGTATTTCGCAAGATTGTCAGCCATGCTTTTGCAATACAAATCCTGCCAATCCCTGTTCCTGTAATCAGCCGCAACCAGCATTCCGCCATGGCTCTTGCTAATGTCATAATATGTGCCAAGTTGGGATTTCCACCGTTTTTGGAAATACTTCCACTGCGGCATGTTGTCGAGTATATATGTTGGAATCTGGTAAATCAGGTAGCATTGCGGCCTGTTTAGCGCGTCAAGGTGCCTGCGCACTGCCGCATCGTCCGCCACATCAAGCAAACTTCCCGAGTACTTCATCATAGGCATTGAAATGCCCCATACCAAATCACAGTTTCTGCGTGGACCTGCACGGAAGAACAACTTGCGCCACAACTGCTCGTCAGGCCTGAACGGATAAGGGCACAACGCAAACTCAACTGAATGGCTTTCGCCTGGATTCAACTTCAATGGACTGTGTATGAGTTCCAATTCCAAGCGCCCTTCCTGGTTCGCCTTGAGCCATGGCGTCTTGTATTCACGTTTCGCTGGATAGATGCGTGGCAGATACACGCACATGCCATTGTCCACATCGCCCATTTGCAAATCTGAATACATCTGCCTGGCGCTGTATTCAGGCTGCTCCTTGAAAACAACCGAGCCGACTCCACTCCAGGAATAATCGCAGCGGTTCAGGAATTCCGCATTGGCCATGTCCAGCAACAGCCTGCCATTGTCAATGGTGCATAGCCGCTTTGCGGTAAAATCCAGTTTGTATTTAAGGAAGCCAATATAATCCGCCTCAAGCCTCGCATTGCAAAGCCAATCCTCATTCTCAAGAACCGCAGTTCCTGTCGCCAGACTGGGCTTCACCTCCCATTTCGCTTGCCTGAAGCCAGACAGCAATTCCATGCCAGCGCAGACAAAGCGCACTGGCGCCTTGAGCAACTTACGCCCATCCACCTCAACGCCCAGCAGCTGCAAGCCGCCTTTGTCAAAACACAGCACAGGTCCCCATGTCTGCAATTTGCCATCCTTGAACTCCAGTTTTCTCCATGGTGCAGGTGGAATCATCTCCGGCTTTTGCACACCAAGTTCATTGCGCCAGGAAGGCTTCTTGTACACGCCGAACCTGCTTGTCCCTGTACTCAACTCTGCTCCGTCTGGCTTCTTGAGCATGCCTTCCAGAGTATATTCGCCATCGGAAAACTCCTTCAGGTCAATGTCCAATTGCAGTGCCTTTGACGCGAGGCGCCTGACTTCCTTGCCACCATTGTCCCTGACCACAAACACAGGCGACAGATTTTTGCCGTCTTTAAGTTCACCAGTGGCAATAATCTTTGCGTAAAGCACATTCTTGTCAGGGTCGATTTCAAAGTCCAGCATTGCGTTGTCCGCTATGCGGGCGAGCCTCATTCTGTCCAGCAAAAGTTCGTCCTTTTCGCTCACATTGCGCATGTTCAAGCCAATGCAAAGATACTCGCAATCCTTTGGCGTGGTGAAACTATGGATTATTTCACGCCACTCGCCCACATTCTTGGTGGAAGCGGGATACAGCCTGGATTCGCCCAGGTCCTTGAAGTTCTTGTCCTTGTAGAAGAAGATGAGTATGTTGGAGGTCCGCATGGAAAATGCAGCGGAACTGTTTATCCAGGCAGTAAAGGCATAATTAGTCAATGACGAAACTTTGAGGTTTTCAATCATCAACGAATATTGCATAGGCGAGCCATTGCCCACGGCCTTGAAGAATGTTTCGCCGAACTTTGCCTTGCGCCATTCAGTCTCTATGCTGCCGCCTGCTTTCAGGCAGAAATGGTCAAAAACAAGATACCTGTCAAACTCCCAGATTTCAAAATCGGCGTCGAATTCACCGATGTCAATGCCACGGGCAATATTGTCCTTGATTTCAGCCACCCGCAGGAAATCAAACAAGGCGTATTCGCCTTTAGGTATCCTGGCATCCAGGCTCAATTCAAGCAATGCGGAAACAGTGCCTTCTGGCACATCAAGCGTAAATCGCCTGTGAGTCCAATAATCCGAGGCAATCAGCCGCTTTTCAAATGCAGTTCCTATCTTCGTGCCAGACGCATTGCGGTAGCCTACATTTACATACGTGAGATAATTTGACAGTTTTGGCGAGGTCCTGTAATTGAACGCCAGCGCGTATGACCTGCCGCCCTTCAGTTTAAGTTCAATACGGTAAAAACATTCATGCCTGCCAGTGGCGACCGCCTTCAAGGCGCCACTTTCCATACCCTCGCCAGGGGCAATAGTCCCCTGATTCAGCAGCTGCCCGCCAGGAGCCCGCCCTGGGTCAAACCGTTCCAGCAATGGCGTAAAATCCTGACAATAAAGCGCAACGCCGCAAAGCAGCAGGAACAGGAATGCCTTATGCATATTGTTTAGTTGTTCTAGTCGATACGGTACAATTCGTATTTCTGGGCCTGCGTAACCAATTGGCGCTGGTGAACTTTGTCCACATGCCCATCGCCATAGCACACATTGCCAGTCATCTCAAGTTCATGACAGTTGTTGCAAATAGCATCAGATACGGAGTTCTTTATATTTGAAGCAGTGGAATAGCGGTATGGAGCAACACCAGCACGATGATAATCCGTGCCACCTTCGGTGAAAATGGCCACCTTGCCAGGCGAGGGGAATTGTGTCAGCCTGGCCTGGTCCCTGGTGATAACGCCAGATGTCACGCACGGCGCAACAATACCATTGTACAAATAGCTGCAGCCGCCCATGTCATTGTCGCCAAAAGTATAGCCCGATGTATAAAATTTCTTTGCTGAATCGCAGGTGAACATCTTTCTGTCTCCTACAAACCACATAAGCTGCGTAGCCCAGTTGCGATACCTGTAGGCCTCAAGGTTCCAATGGCGTGTACTGTTGGCATCGTAAGTAGTCCCGCCTCTGTCACCATCGCCGACAAAGGGGTTCGAATATACGGAATAATCATCATATTCACTGGAATACAAGGCATTGCCCAGTCCCAACTGCTTCATGTTAGAAGCGCAGCTTATCATTCTTGCCTTCTCTCTGGCCTTGCTCAATGCAGGCAGCAACATAGCCGCAAGCACTGCAATGATCGCGATTACGACGAGAAGTTCAATTAATGTAAATGTCCTTTTTTTCATTTTTACAAGCCTTATTTTTAATCTTCTGGTAAATCTTTGATGCTAATTATACGAAAATTTACACTCATTGTCAAGTGCAGATGCAAGATTTTTATGCCATGGTTTTCAAAGTTTCAAGGGAAAAATCAGCAACATTGATTTGTAAAAAACGTAATATTGCGTATATTAAGCAACGTTTTCAAAGCAATGTTGCGGGATGGAGCAGTTGGTAGCTTGTCAGGCCCATAACCTGAAGGTCGTAAGTTCGAGTCTTACTCCCGCTACCAGAATATTAAAGCCGAGGTTCTAAAAGAACTTCGGCTTTTTTTAATGCAGAGGTTGACGCCTCTGCGTTTTATTCTACAGAGAGGCCAGGATTTTGCGTATCTGGCTTTCGCGGGCCTCGATGGAGCGGCATAGCTGCACCTGGACCCGTGCCCTATGCAGGTTCTGCCCTTCGTGGCGCACCTTGAAATACACGTCGCCAGCAATGTAGTCAGCGAAAAAGCGCAGCGCCAGTTCGTATGTGATAAGGCGCACGCTATCATAGAGGTACTTCCTGTCATTGTCGGTCAGGAAGCCCTGTGAATGTTCCTTGTATCCTTCGATCAAGGCCGAGCACAGATCCAAATCAAACACGATCTGGGTGAAATCATTGGCATCCTCGCCAGCAGGATTGCAGCATGAGCGCAGGCAGTCCCCGATGTCGTAGTGTATCAGGCCAGGCTTGACTGTATCCAGATCAATGATGCTGGTGCCCTTGCCTGTAACATTGTCAATCATGACATTGGCGGTCTTGGGGTCGCCATGTATTATTCTTGGCACCAATTCGCCCCTTGCCTTGGCATCCTCAAGCACACTGCTCCACTCGCGTCGCTGATTTATGAACTGAAGCACATTCTCAGCCACCTTGGAGCCATGAAGCCTGGCCTGGCCCGCCTTGGTCTGCAGCGCATTGTCCAGCGTGGCAAAATATCCTGGCGTAATATGGAAGCCAGGAAGCGTATCATGCAGCTTCGTGCAATCCATGTCGGACACCGCATGGTGGAAATGCCCCAGGACAGCCCCGATTTCATGGGCATGCTCTGCGTTCCTTATCTTCTCGTAGGACTGGGCGCTTGCAATCTGCGTTATAGCGCGCCAGTAGTTGCCGTCTTCATCGATGACATAGTCCCTGCCGTCCTTGGAGGGAATCACCAACGGCAGTTGCCATATTCTGTCTGCCTCGTCCTGTTCCCGTTCATAAACTTTGTGGACATGCCTGGTAACATTGTGTATGTTCTCCATGAGCTCCACTGGCTTTTGGAAAACATTGGTGTTGATGCGCTGAAGCACTATGCGCTGCTCGGAAAAAACCGTCCTGAAAATCACAATGTATGTGTCATTGACGTTGCCATGCCCAAGAGGCTCCACACTGAAAACACGCCCGTCGATATTGAACATCTGGGCAATCATCGCGCTTAACATATATTCTCCTTTGCAAAGTGATTAGTGATTAGTGGACAGTGGACAGTGGACAGTGGACTGTGGTCTGTTTTATGTATACTGCCAAGAATGCTGTTCCCGCCAAGTCAACCTGAGTGGGCGCCGCCTCGGCGCCCACATCACCTGCGCCACGCCAGAGGCAAGCCCCCACTGTCCACTGTCCACACACAAAAAAAGCCAGCCGTAATATACGACTGGCCTTGTAAAATGCAATTTGGCTAGCGCCTTATCGCCTGCTGCGGAGACGACCGCTGCTCATGAATCCATCGTAATGGTGGGCCATGAGATAGCCTTCCATCTGGCGCAGAGTGTCAAGCCCGACACCAACGATGATCAGCAGGCTTGTGCCGCCGAAGAACTGGGCTATCTGCGGGTTGATTGACAGCTTCTGGCTCAGTATCATCGGGAACACAGCCAGAATCGTCAGGAATATGGCGCCTGCGAATGTGATGCGCGTCATTGCATGGTCCAGGAATTCAGCGGTGGGTGCACCTGGCTGAACGCTGGGTATGTAGCCGCCCTGCTTCTGCAAGTCCTCGGCAATGCGGACTGGGTTGAACTGGTTTGCCACCCAGAAGAAACTGAACAGCAGAATCATGATGGCATACAGTATCACATACGGTGTGCTGCCATACTGGAACCAGCTCAGGATACGTCCTATCCAGGGCCAATTGGGCAGGAAACGCATGAGCATCATCGGGAACGAAAGTATCGCGCCTGCAAAGATGATGGGCATGACGCCTGAATAATTGACACGGAGAGGCAGGTAGCTTGTCTGCACCTGGGTTGTCTGCCCCACGCCAGGAACGCGGCGTGTCGCATAGCATACTGGAATCTTGCGATGTCCCTGGGTAAGGGCGATTGCCCCCGCAGTGACCAGGATGAACAGTGCAAGCAGGATGACCAGGTGAACTGGAGTAATCTCGCCATCGCCAACCACAGCACCCGCGAACACCAGTTTGAACAGCGTCCACAATGCGCCAGGCAGCCTGGCTATGATGTTTACCGTGATGATGATTGACGCGCCGTTGCCAATGCCACGCTCGGTAATCATCTCGCCCAGCCACATCACCAGCATGGCGCCAGCAGTCAATGCAATTATGGTGGACAGTATGAAACCGAAGCCATACGACACAGGCGAAGGCCCTTCTGCCGCGCTGCGGGCCATTGCCCCAGCAAAGAGGGCACCCTGTATCACGCAGATAACCAAGGTCAAATACTTCATTATCTGGTTGTACTTCTGGTGTCCTGATTCGCCTTCGCGCAGGAGACGCTCCAACTGCGGGATGACTGGCGTCATCAACTGCAAAATGATGGAGGCCGAGATGTAGGGCATGATTCCCAGGGCGCCAACTGCGAATTTCTCAATTGCGCCGCCAGAGAACATGTTCATCATGTCAAGCAGGCCGCCTTCCCCGTTGCCGCCCAGAGAACCCAGCATCTTCGCCAACTCCGAGGGGTCAACCCCAGGGCATGGGATGAAACTGAGCAGGCGTGTCAGGGCCACCAATGCAAATGTGAACAGCAACCTTTTGCGCAGTTCTGGAATCTTATAAGAGTTAATATATGCTGAAAGCATGTATGCACCTTCTCTTGAATGTCAAGCCAGGCGGATGCCGCTGCGGCATCCTGCATGGCTTTGGTGTTGCCATTTCAGCGCCAACGGGCCCACGGCAAAGCCGCAGGCCCGCATAGCATCAGTCCTTCTTCTCTTCGGCAGGAGCCTCGGCAGCCGTTTCCTGGCAGCTTCCGCCCTTCTCCTCGATCTTCGCCTTTGCGGCTGCTGAGAATTTGTCAGCCACTATGGTGAATTTCTTGGTGAGGTCACCATTTGCCAGAATCTTCAATGGCTGCAGGGATTTGCCGATAAGGCCCTTTTCCTGCAATGCAACGCGGTCGATTTTGTCGCCATCCTGGAAATTCGCATCCAGAACGCTCAGATTCACCACCACGAACTCAATGTGGTTGGGGTTCTTGAAACCACGCTTTGGCAGACGGCGTATCAAAGGTATCTGACCACCTTCAAAATATGGTCTGCGGCTATGGCCTGTTCTTGCTCCAGCGCCCTTTTCACCGCGACCTGCGGTGCGGCCGTGTCCCGACCCGTCACCGCGGCCAACGCGCTTCTTGTTGGGGCGTGGTACCGTGTTCTTCAATTCATTAAGTTTCATCGCTTTGCTTCCTCAGCGTAGTGGTTCTTGTTCTTTTCAGAGGGCGACCCTGTCCCGCTTGTTCAGCACCTGTGCGCGTGTGCGCAGCAGTGCGAATGCCTCGAATGTGGCCTTCACCACATTCACCGCATTGCTTGCGCCAAGGGACTTCGCCAGCACGTCCTTGATGCCAGCCAGCTCGATGACGTGACGCATTCCGCCGCCTGCGATGACGCCTGTTCCAGGACCTGCAGGACGTATCATTATCTTGGCGCCGCCAAATGAGCACTCGACACGGTGTGTGATCGTGTCGCCCCTCATGGGCACGCTGATAAGATGCTTGCGAGCCTGCTCGCCAGCCTTGCGGATGGCGTCCGCCACTTCGTTCGCCTTGCCAAAACCATACCCTACCTTGCCCGCGCGGTCGCCAACGACAACCAGTGCGCTGAAGCTAAAGTTACGACCACCTTTGACAACCTTGCTGCAACGGCGGACAACCACGGTGCGCTCTTCAAGCTCATCGTGCTGCTCTTGGGTAACTTCAGCATTTGCAAGAGGTTCTGCTGAACCTTCCATTTTGCCTTTGTTATGCTCTGCCACAATCTATCTCCCAGGATTATTGTGATTTTTAAATTTCGCTCAACGGCGCTGCGGCCAAAACCGCAGGCCAACGTACATCAGAACTTGAGGCCACCTTCGCGGGCGGCGTCAGCCAAGGCCTTGATGCAACCATGATAGGGGAAGCCACCACGGTCGTAAACAACGGTCTCGATATTCAGAGCCTTGCAGCGCTCCGCTATGGTGCGGCCTATGATCTGCGCGCTCTTCACGTTGGCAGCCAGTTTCTGCTCCCTCATCGCCTTCTCGACGGTGGAGGCTGAAGCCAGGGTCGTGCCATTGTCATCATTGATTACCTGCACATAGATGTGGGCGCCAGTACGGCACACGGACAGGCGCGGCACCTCGGCAGTCCCCGCCACCTTGCGGCGAAGGCGCGCGTGGCGCATCTTCAATGCCTCTTTCTTTGTGATTTTGCTCATTTGTCTTACTCCATTTGCCTTTGCACATGCCGGTCTCATACGGCTGCCGCAAAAGGCAGTTCAAGAAACATTAAGCCCTCTTTCCTTCCTTCAAGGTCAGATGCTCGCCTGCATATACAACGCCCTTGCCATGGTAGGAATCCGGTACGCGGAAACGACGTATTGTCGCCGCAACTTGGCCCACCAGCTGCTTGTCAACGCTGGTCAGGGAGATGTGTGTCTGGTCAGGCATCTTCACTGTGACGCCGTCAGGCACTGTGTATTCGATGGGATTGGAATATCCCAGGTTCAAGGTCATCTTCTGACCCGCGACCGAGGCCCTGTAGCCCACGCCCGACAGTTCCAGGTCTATCTTGAAACCAGCGGTAACGCCTATGATCATGGAGTTGATGAGACTGCGGGATGTGCCGTGCATCATCTTCATGTTCTTCGTGTCATTGGCGCGCTTCACGTGAAGCTTGGCTCCTTCAATTTCCAGGGTGATGCCCTGGGGTAGTGTCCAGCTAAGCTGCCCAAGAGGACCGCTTACCTTGATGTCTTGACCATTCTGCTCCAGCTTCGCTGCGGCAGGAATGTCAATCGGTTTGTTGCCCATTCGTGACATTGTCTGATTTTCCTTCTATTCTTTTATTAACAGTTGATTACCAGACGTAGCAGAGCAACTCTCCGCCGACGTTCTGCTTGCGGGCAGCACGGTCGGTCATTATGCCACGTGAAGTGGAGAGAATTGCCGTGCCTAGGCCGCCCAGGACATACGGAATTTCGCTGCTGCCGACATAAATGCGGCAGGATGGTTTGCTGACGCGCTGGATGCCCTCGATTACAGGTGTACGGACTTTGTCCTTGTACTTGAGGACTATGCTGAGGACCTTCTTGTTGTGTCCGATATCCTCGACGGAACAGGCGTCGATGTAGCCAGCCTCGCGGAGTGTTTCCGCTATGGCTTGTTTCATCTTGGAGAATGGCATGGCTGTGACAGCCAGCTTTCCCCTCTGCGCATTGCGAATGCGCGTAAGCATATCTGCGATAGGATCACTGAGACTCATTTTTCGGCTCCTTTACCAGCTTGCCTTGGTTACGCCGGGAATCTGGCCCGTGCTGGCCAGCTCGCGGAAGCAAATACGGCACAGATGGAACTTGCGGATGTAAGCACGGACGCGGCCGCACCTTTCACAGCGGAAATAGCCGCGCGTCGAGAACTTCGGGGTCCGCTGGGACTTAACTATCAAACTTTTCTTTGCCACGGTTGTATTCCTCTATCAGTTTGCAAATGGCATACCCATCATGGACAGCAGGTCCTTGGCCTCTTCATCGGTCTTGGCGCTGGTCACTATGGTTATGTTCATACCAATGGTATGCTTTACCTTGTCCAAATCGATTTCGGTGAATACGGACTGCTCCGAAAGGCCGAAATTGTAGTTGCCGACGCCGTCGAACGACTTGGGTGAAATACCACGGAAGTCGCGGACGCGGGGAAGCACTATGTTCACCAGGCGGTACAGGAAATTGTACATGGCGCCGCGGCGAAGCGTCACACATGCGCCAACTGCCATGCCCTTGCGGAGCTTGAAGTTGGAGATGTTCATGCGGGACTTGGTGATGACTGGCTTCTGGCCAGTGATGGTGGCAAGCGTGTCAACCGCTGTGGTCATGACCTCGCGGTCCTTGTCCGTCTTAACACCAGTGTTTACCACGATCTTGAGGATGCGCGGGATTTCCATTGGGTTCGTATAGCCGCGCTTCTCCTTGAGACGCGGGACTATCTCGTTCTTGTAGGTTTCGTACAGGCTGCTGGTAATCATTTAGCTGCCCCCTTCTTCTTCGCCTCTATACGGGCGCGATACCTTTCCTCATTCATCACATTCGAGATGTGAATCGGAGCTTCCACGTCTACGATACCGCCGTTGGGGTTTGCCTGGGTGCGACGCTGTGTCTTCTTGCGGACTGCGACGCCCTCGACGGTCACTCGGTCGTGTTTGGGCTCCACCTTCAAGACCTTGCCGGTCTTACCTTTGTCGGACCCTGCAATCACTATGACTACATCGCCCTTCTTTACTTTTGCCTTTGCCATTACAACACCTCCGGTGCTAGCGAGACAATCTTCATATAGTTCTTGTCGCGCAATTCGCGGGCCACAGGACCAAAGATGCGGGTGCCCTTCGGGTTGCCCTGGTCATCGATGATCACGGCCGCATTGCGGTCGAAGCGGAGGAATGAGCCATCCGCGCGGCGGATGTTCTTTGCGGTGCGGACGATGACCGCGCGCACCACGTCGCCCTTCTTGACGCCGCCGCGTGGCTGTGCCTCGCGGACCGAAGCCCTGATGACATCGCCTATCTCGGCAAAGCGCTTGCGCTGACCCACTGTGCGGATTGCCATGATTTTCTTGGCGCCCGAATTGTCAGCGACTTCCAATGTTGTTTGCATCTGTATCATATCGGAATCTCCCTCTTAGTCAGTTTCCGCATGACGGATTATGCGAACCAGGCGCCAGCGCTTCAGCTTGCTCAAAGGCCTGGTTTCCATTATCTCGACCACATCGCCAACCTGAGCCTCGTTCTTGTCATCATGAACATAGCACTTGCTGGTGAACTTGACGACTTTGCGGTACAGAGGATGAGCAGCACTGCGAGTGACTTTGACCACGATGGTCTTGTCCATCTTGCTGCTCACAACTGTCGCGCTAAGCACCTTGCGCTGGTTGCGTTCAACTTTCTGTTCTTCTGCCATTGTAGTTTGCCTCTCTTACTGTTCATTTGCCTCGGCTGCCTTGGCGGCGCGGGCTGTCCTCTCGGTCTCAATGCGAGCCACGTCCTTGCGGAGCTGGCGGATTTGCGAGGGGTTCTCCAGCTGGCCGGTGACCGCCGCGCGGCGAAGCTTGAATATCTCCGCCCTCTTCTCGATTGTCAGCCTGTCCAGCTCCTCATTTGTCTTTTCACGTATTTCTGACGGTTTCATCTTTAGAATCCTCCAGGTAATTACTGAGCGCCGTGCTGGCGAACCAGGAAGCGGCACCTGAAGGGCAGTTTGCTTGACGCACGCGCCAGAGCTTCCTTTGCCACTGTCTCAGAGCATCCGCTGAGCTCAATTATCATATTTCCAGGCTTGATGACCGCCACCCATTCTTCAGGGGCGCCCTTTCCCTTACCCATACGGGTTTCAAGGGGCTTCTTTGAAATGGGCTTGTCAGGGAACACCCTGATCCAGATCTGGCCACGGCGCTGCATGTGACGTGTAGCCGCCACACGGGCCGCCTCGATCTGCTTTCCAGTCATCCATCCACGCTCCAGAACCTGGAGACCATATTCACCGAAATCCAGCTCGTTATTGCGCGTCGCGATTCCGCCGCGACTGCCTCGCTGAACCTTTCGATGTTCCACGCGTTTGGGCATTAAAGGCATTTTTCGTCTCCTCCCAGTTTTGGGGTTTGCAAATCCAAACTTTAACTCCGATCAGGCCTGCAAGGGTATGGGCCTCGGAGAATCCATAGTCGATGTTGGCGCGCAGTGTATGGAGCGGCACCTTGCCGTCCTTGTACTGCTCTGTCTTGGCGATTTCGGCGCCGTTCAAACGGCCAGAGCAACGGACCTTGATGCCCTCTGCGCCCTGCTCCATCGCATTCTGGATGGCGCGCTTCATCGCACGGCGGAACGCCACACGCTTCACCAGCTGCTGAGTGATGGACTCCGCCACCAGCTGAGCATCCACTTCTGCCTTGTGGATTTCCTTGACGTCGATGATGATTTCAGCTGCGCCTGCGATTGGGGCTATGAGAGCCTTGATCTTGTTGATGCCCTCGGTTCCCTTCTTGTCGCCACGACCTTTGCCTTTTTCCTTTTCCTTCGGCTCCGCTGGTGCCGCCGCCTTGGCGTCTGCACCGCCGAACTTGCCGCTGACTATGACGCCAGGACGCGCCGAGAAAATGGAGATACGGACACGTTTTCCGCTGCGCTCGATGACTATCTTGCTGACTGCCGCAGAGGCGAGTTCCTTCGTCAGCTTCTCGCGGATTTTCAGGTCCGCCTGAAGCAGTGTGCCGAAGTCCTTCTTACGGGCAAACCAGCGCGATTTCCAGTCTTTCGTGACGGGCAGCCGGAATCCAATTGGATTGACTTTTTGACCCACGGGTTACACTCCTGAATTACTGTTGGTCTGATACTACGATACGGATATGGCTTGTCCTCTTCCGGATGTGCCCTGCCGAACCTCTTGCCTTCGGGCGGAAGCGCTTCAATGTTGGGCCCTCGCCGATCAGTGCCTCTTTAACAATGAGGTACTGGCGGTCGACTGGTGTCGCCACATCGTTCTCTGCGTTCGCCACTGCGGACTTGAGTGTCTTTTCGATCAGACGGGCAGCTTTGCGCGGAATCAGACTCAGCATGTTCATGGCCTCGACGGCGCTGTGCCCTTGAATCAGGCGGGACACCTCACGTGCCTTGAACGCGGAAATCCGCACGTTTTTTGTAACGGCTAACTTTTCCATTTTTCTGCTTTGTTTATGACTTCGTTCTATGTGCCTTGGCGCAAGACCAGCCACGATCTCGCACCTGTGAAAAAAAATTCTTCGTCTTGCACGCCTCAATGCTCGGGGGAAAGCAATGCGCCCTCAATCACATGGCCCATCTTTCCCTCTATCAGCACCGCCGTGCTAAAGTCCTGGCGGCAGGCTATGGTCCTCAGCTTGGCAATCACCACGCCTCCCTTGTCGGTAAGGCACCATACTTTGCCAGGCCTGATTCCATTGAGGCTGCCTTTGTCCAGCGTCACTGTCTCTTCCTTGCTGTTCACGGACAGGACCTGCGCACCAGTTGCGGAGGCTCCACCCATTATCTGGGGCACTGGAACCAGACTGTCATCAACAGCTTTCTTCAATACGGCAAGCCGCCGCTCCAATTCCGATTTCACGGCTTCGCTGGGCTGCAGCACTTCCAATAATGAAGAGAGACACTTTTCAAAATCAAGCAGTGTTTGCCGGACTTCTAACTGCCTCCTGACCATCAGGTCAAGGGCCTCCAGCACGTCTGCCTTGTCGGAGTCTCCGGATTGCTTTTTCTGGATAAGACGGGCGGCCTCTGCCTCCATCTCCCTAAGGTTCCGAAGAACTTGGTGGCTCTCGACATACAATGCGGCGTAGCGCGATCTCAGAGCATCAAGCTCACCCCGCATCTTCCGCAGTTCGAGTTCCAGCTCAAGGGAACGCCGCTCGGCGGATTCCCTTGCCTCCTGAGCCTCTTTCACAGCCAGCCCGTTTCCAGGCTCCTGTGAATAGCACTCGCTTGCTAGAAAAGTAACTAGGGTGCATAATATACACAATACTCTTTTTTTTGCAAAACGATTGGCCATTTTTTTGTTTCCTCTGGTCAATTTTCATCCAATTTGCGCGGCCATTGCCCTCGCATCAGGACGAAGGAATGCCATACGACTTCTGCATTGCATAGGAAGTCCCGCGACCTGATGAGCGGTCCGCGCAAATTTTAACTATGTTGCAAATCCGCCGCCAGGAAGTAGTGGTCGCTGGGGTACATGGTTCCGCTGTGGTCGCAGATTATCTCGGTTGCCTTCGCCTCCAATGCGCCCCTTATGAAAATGTAGTCCATGCGCCCCGACTGGCCGTCTGGCATTGGGCCGCGCCATTTGTCACCCAGGAAATCATGGCAAGTTGGGAAGAGCCTCTTGTCCTCTGGCATGGTGTCCTTCCAGCCTGCCGCCTCCAGCGCCTTGACAGCGGTATTGTTTGCATCGCAGTTCAAGTCCCCTGTCAGGATGTGCGGTATATCCTGCGGCCATGCCGCCACATCCTCATTGATCATTTCAGCCGCCTTGTCCCTGGCCAGTTGCGATGCATGGTCGAAATGCGTGTTGACAAGCCTGAACAAGCTCCCGTCGGCATCTTCCAGCAAAAGCCAGTTCACAAGCCTGACGCATTCGCTGCCCCAGCCTTTCGTGCCTGCCACATGAGGCTTTTCGGAAAGATGCCACCCGCCGCCGCCATGAGAGCGAAAAACCTTTTTCCTATAGAATATGGCATTCTCGGGAAAATAGTCCCCAGCGTATGAATTCGTGTAGAACACATCATACTCATTGCCAAAACGCCTTGTAAAATCGGCCAGTTGCACATTATGGCATTCCTGCAGGCAAAGCAGATCGGGCTCACGGCTGGCAATGCAGTCCAGGCAATATTCCCCACGCTGGCTCCAGTGCCTTTCGCCAGTGTCATGCCCCATGGACGAAAAACGTATGTTGCAAGTCA
>JAFYGL010000780.1 GCA_017543165.1 Victivallales bacterium
AACTGCTCCCTGGTTCCACTGTGCTCATTTTCCATCATGAATAGGAATGATGTACCTGATGTCGTCCTTTGAACGAATTGAACGAATACCGCCGTTGTCCTTGCCATCTGGTCCCACGCTCCATATCTGCACGGCCTCCACAGTGCGCTGTTCTGTCTTGAAGGCATATTTTTGCGGGCGGGAGAATTCCGCCTCATGCCCGTCTGTCATCCCAAATTGCTTTTTCACATCAGGTGGTATGTCAATGGTGGATTGTTCTTCATTGGGCTGAAAATGCTCTTCTGAAATCTCAGCCTTGCCAATGGCGTATTTCAGCGGCTTGCCAGAGAACGGATCTATTGGCAAGTCATCAATTGTGTCGGGAAAACGCCCTTCCCTTTTACGCGCCAGTTCCGCGGCAATCATCGCACGCGAAATACGTATTCTCGCCTGTGCGTCAGGCATGTGTCTCGTGCCAAAACTGCGCACTCCGCTGGCCAGCATTCCAGCAAAAATGCCAGCGGGCTTTTCTGGAAATTCCGCAAAATCCGAGATGCAATGGCATCTTGCAAGCACCGCTCCTTCCCGTCCGATTAGCATCCCAGTCTCTGGGCAGAGCAGGAACAGGCCACGTGGAGATGCAGCCATCTTGTCCACTGCATCCATCATGCAAACAGCGTGTCCCATTATCATCCTCTTTTGCAGAAGAGGCATCTGGCGTTCCTTCTCAAGCAACAATTCTGACTGCTCGCGCAGCCACTTTTCGTCCGCCAGTCCGCTTTCAAGTATTTTTGCAAGTGCGCCAGCGCGGAGTGCTTCCATGGCCTTCCACACCATGCCAGCGATTATCCCATAATCGTTCAATAATGAGGAACTTATATTGTCGAAGCGCTGAAGTGCCTTCTGCGCGGCATGAATGTCATTTGCCTCCAGTGCAAACCTTATGCTCCACAGTTCCAGACGCGCCATGCTCCTGATTTTGGTTATGTTCTTATCGTATGCCTGGTCCCAATCAAAGCCATATTCACGTTCTGGCAGCGGAGGCGGTTCACTGAGCAATTCCTGACTACGCCGCAGTTCAGGAGATTCCGCGAAGGCGGCCTTCCACTGCTCGTATATTTCAGGCGGCAGTACGGCATTGCTATATCCCTCAATGCCGCTGATGCCATCGTATTTCTGTTTGAACTTTGGAAAAGCAACCTCGAGCCTTGTCAGTTTATCCCAGAAAGACTGGTCGATGCGGCCACTCTTGCGATATAGTTCGCCCAGCGTCTTGCTGTTGAGGGGAAGTCCCCAATATGCATCCAGTTCCTTTTTAGCGTTGCGGCATGAATGCATTGCCTGAAATGCCATTGCCACGCTGGCCAGATACATCACCGCAAATGCTATCCACAGCGTTGTCACGCCTTTGCCGAATAGGCCACGGAACGGCAGGTCTCCCGCCTTTGCGATGTTTCTGCCAATGAGCAGATAGCCGCCTGCCAGAAGCAGGATACAGGCAATGGCGGGCAGCCAAAGCTGTCCCGTTGCCCCAACCAGGTGGAAAATGTCCCACTTTGTTGACACAGACATTGCGTATGGTCTAAGAAGAACCTGCAAATTGGCAAGTTGAATGCTCCAAGAAAGTGCAAGGCCTGAGAGGAGCGGCACCGCCGCCAACAGCCAGTCATGGATTTTGACGCGCGGATAAAAAGAATAGACGATTACGATTCCCCAAATCAAGAACTGGCCAACAATAGCACCAATTATCTTCGGCAGATGTTCTGACCAGCAGCCCCATGCAATTAGAATGCCCACGGCACATGCGCACAATGCCACCGCACCGACCTTTGAAAATTCCTTCTTGGGAAGGAAGTGCAGCAGGCAGACAAAAGCATAA
>JAFYGL010000781.1 GCA_017543165.1 Victivallales bacterium
AAGGGCGTTGCGCTTGTGACTGCCTCCGCACCAGTGGCCCATACGCCAATGCCCTTGACCGGCTCGATGAAGGTGCTCATTATCTCAGGCACGGCCAGCAGCAGCACCAGACGCCCCACCAGCGCGGGGTTGAACGGGTTGTACCCAAGGCCGCCATACACCATCTTGCCAAGGCCGATTGCAAATATCGCGGCAACAACGCAACACCATTCAGGCACTGTGGGCGGCAGATTCAAGGCCAGTATCAGGCCTGTCAGAGCCGCGCTGCAATCGCCTATCGTGGAACGCTGCTTCATCATCGCATTGGCAATCGCCTCCACCGCAACGCAGGAGGCCATGGTGACCAGCATGACCCACAGCGCACGCAGGCCAAAGAAATACACCGAGGCAATCGCGCACGGCATCAACGCGACTATCACGCTCAGCATCGTGCCGCGTATGGAATTGTCACTGTGGACGTGAGGCGAACTGCTCACCACCAGCCTGCTCAAGTCAGGCATCCTCACTTCCTGAACATCTTTATTCTGCTCTGCCATAATATGTCGCCGTCCTTATGTGAGTTTTATTTTGCCGCGGCAGCCGCCTTCGCCGCCTCTGCCGCCGCAGCCTTTGCCGCGGCAGCCGCCTTCGCAGCCTTGATTTTCGCCATCACAACGCCCTTGGCACGACGCATGTTCTGCACCAGCGGGCGATGCGCGGGGCAGCTGAACGAACAGCATCCGCACTCGATGCAGTCCACCACATGCCATTTCTCAGCCAATTCAAAGCGCTCGTTCTCAATCTGCACGCTCAATATGCCAGGCATGAGGCCCATGGGACAATTGTCGTTGCAGGCGCCGCAGTGCAGGCATGGATTCGGCTCGTACTGCATTATCTCGTCCTCACCCATGAGCAGTATGCCTGAGGTGTTCTTCATGATGGGTATGTCCAGCGAATACACGGAGAAGCCCATCATAGGCCCGCCAGAGATTATCTTGACTGGGTCGTACTTCACGCCGCCAGCCAGACGTATGGCGTCACTGTACCTTGTGCCGACGCGGAACAGCCAGTTGCCTGGATTCACCACAGGCTTGCCTGTGATGGTGGTAATGCGCTCGTACAAGGCCACCCCCTGGCAGACAGCGCGCCCGATGGCGCCCACCGTCCCCACGTTGGTAACCACGCATCCCACATCCATCGGCAGGCCGCCAGCAGGCACCTTGCGCCCAGTCACAGCATAAATCAACTGCTTTTCGGAACCCTGTGGATATTTGACCTTCAACTGGCTGCACTCTATGCCATACTTTGCAGCCTCCACGCTCATAAGCGCGACGGCATCTGGCTTGTTCGCCTCAATCGCCAATATGATGCGCTTCACGCCCAATATGGTGCCGCATGCCCTGATGCCCGCAATGATGTTCTCATACTGCTCCAGCATGAGGCGATGGTCCGCCGTAAGGCAGGGCTCGCATTCAATGCCATTCAAAATCAGCACATCCACTGGCTTGGTGGGCGACAACTTCACCGCGGTGGGGAAGGAGGCGCCACCCATGCCGACTATGCCAGCATCCACGACACGCTTCTTCAACACGGCTGGCGCCGTGTTCACGGGGTCCAGTATGGGCATCGGCTCTATTGGGGTGTCCTCCCCGTCACTCTCTATTAGCACGGCAGGCACCTGGCTGCCATTCACGGCCAGGCAGGTGGTCAATGCCTTCACAACACCACTGGTGGGAGACGCCACTGAGGCGGACACAAATCCGCCAGGCTCGCCTATCTTCTGGCCCTTGAGCACCTTGTCCCCTTCTTTCACCACAGGCGTGGCAGGTGCGCCGATATGCTGCTGCAATGGCACTATGTAGCTTTCCAGCAAAGGTGCCGCGGCAATGGCGGACTTGTTGGTAATCTTGGCCTCCGAGGGATGGACGCCACCGTAGAACTTATGCTGCTTTGTCTTTTCCATAAGAGTATTCGCTATCCTGGAAATCTACTGCGCTCTCATATTTTCCTGAAGCAATGGGTGGGGCATCCTGCCTTTTCCACCGCATCGGCACTGGGTGGATTCTCCAGATTCACGCTTGCCAGGAATCCATTGAATGTCATCTGGCCTGGCTGGGCGGCCTTCTCGCACTTGTGGCATCCAATGCAGGCGGCCTTGCACTGCTTCATCTTTATCTTGCCCGCCAACGGCGAACTGCAGAACACTTGCACCTCCACTGCGCGGGAAACCAGTTTGATTATGCCGCGGGGACAAGCCGAAACGCACTTGCCGCAACCGACGCAAAGTTCAGGATGCACCTTCGCCAGGCGCTGTTCAGTGATTTCGATGGCGCCATGCGGGCAGGCGCGAGCGCAGGTCCCCATGCCAAGGCAGCCGTAGGTGCATGATTTGCTGGCGCCCGCCACCAGCAATGCGTTGCGGCAGTCATTGACGCCATTGTACATGGCATTCCTCGTTGCCTTGCTCTCATCGCCACTGCACAGGACCACCGCCATCTTTGGCTCCACAGCCTCGGCGTCCTCACCTAGAATCGCGGCAATCTTCTTCACATTTTCCGCTGACATGGAGGGGCAGTGCCCTGGCTTCGCCTTGCCGCCAAGCATGGCGTTCATATAATCGTTGCAGCCAGCGAAGCCGCAGCCACCGCAGTTGGCTCCTGGCATCAGAGGGGCTATCGCCTCCGCCCTGGGATCTGGCTTCGCGCCAAAATACTTCACTATCACGCCAATAGCCAAGGCCATCAAAACACCTGTGACCGTGAGAACTATGACTGGTAACATATCTTATCCTTTCCTCAAATGATGCTTATGACTAAAACCGACAAACCGGGCATCCAATACTTGTTCAGCCGCCAAGCCCTGCAAATCCTGTAAACGCCATGGCAAGTATGCTTGCCGTCAGGAGTGCTATCGCAGGCCCCTTGAATGGTTCTGGTATCTTGGCAAGTTCCAATTTTTCGCGCACACTGGCGAACAGCACCAATGCCAGGGCAAAGCCAACCGCGGAGGCACAGCAGAATACTGTGGATTTAATCAGGCTGTACCCTTCGTCAGCGCATATAATCGCAGAGCCGAGCACCGCGCAGTTGGTGGTGATCAAGGGCAGGAATATGCCCAGTGCCTTGTACAATGGCGGCGAAAAGCGCTGCAGCAGCACCTCGACTATCTGCACCAGCGCCGCTATCACCAGAATGAAGACAATCGTACGCAAATAGCCAAGGTTCATCGGCACAAGCACAAAATGCTGTATGATGGCCGTCACCAAGCCCGACAATGTCATCACGAAAACAACGGCCCCGCCCATGCCGAGCGCCGTGTCCATCTTCTTGGAGACACCCAGGAAGGGACATATTCCCAATATGCGGCTCAAGACAAAGTTGTTCACCAGTATGGCGCTTACGACCAACGATAAATATTCACCTAACACGAATAGTCTCCATTGAGGTTACTTGTTTCTCAAAACGTTGGTGGCGGAATTTAACCCCATTGTACCGTTTTGTCAATCATACAGCATTAAGAATGCCGTTTCATCTGCAAATTATGAGCGCGCAAGGCCAGGGGCTCATGGCAGTCACGCGTCCTGACGCGCGGCCAATGGCCGCGCGGAGCA
>JAFYGL010000075.1 GCA_017543165.1 Victivallales bacterium
GGAAGCTAGCCGTGGGTGGAGCGAGCGCCGCAGGCGCGAGCGAAACCCACGGATGCGCCAGTCAAAAGTCCCAGCCGCGTTAGCGGCGACAGACGGAAATGCCTTGCCATAATGATTCTTTCGCCGCTACGCGGCTTCACATTTTGGTGTGGGCACATCCGTGGGTTTCGCTCGCGCCTGCGGCTCTCGCTCCACCCACGGCTAGCTTCCGTCGCCGCTAACGCGGCTCCTTATTTGCACACCCTTGTGTTGAACAGAGCCTTTCCCAAAAGCGATGGGGAGAGTGACCGATTACACTGTGTACTCTGATTTGCAAACATTGTTGCTCACAATGCCTTGTTAATTGAACTTCTTATGTTAAATTTCGGCCTAATAATGCAATTGAGGGATTAGGGTATGTCCATATTTGATATTTTCACAAAAAATGCGCGCAAGATGCGGATTGTCCGCAACGGGAATCAGAGTCTGCGAAGCATATCTCTGCCGATAGAGGCGATTAACGACGAGGTCAAGGCATTGGCCCAGAGGATGACGGTCACAATGCAGGAGAACGATGTGCCTGGCGTTGGTCTGGCGGCGCCTCAGGTTGGCGTGAATCTGCGCCTGATAGTGGTGGACACCAGGCCTGATGGCAAGAGCACCAGGAAGAAGCCTCCGACATCCCCAGGCGAGATGATGCTGAATCCGCTTATGCCTGTGGCGTTGGTCAATCCCGAGATAATCTCCTCGTCAAAGGAGACGGAATGCGCCTGCGAGGGCTGCCTTAGCCTGCCAGGTGTGGAAGGTGAGGTGACTCGCCCGAAGAAGGTGCTTCTCAAGGCGCAGCTTCTTACTGGCGAGCAGGTTATGCTTGAGTGCGACGGGCTTTTGGCGCGCTGCCTTCAGCATGAGATAGACCATTTGAACGGCATTCTCTTCATAGACAGGGCAAGCGAGGAAGACCGCATTGTGGCAAAGCCGATAATGGACGACATGGCGAAGGAAGAGGCCAGGCTTGCTGGCAAATAGAAAATTGCTTTCTGAAAGATGCAAATGATACCAGATGACAACAAGGATGAGGAGCGCCAGGTGATAATCTTGCGCCCGCGCCGTATTGCCATCCTGCTGGCCTTGTTTTTCCATCCCACCCATGGCTTGTTGGCCGCGCAGTTCTATTCCTGCTGGGTGCCTGCTCTGGTGTGCATTCTTCTTGCCATGGGGGCCGCGTCCTTTGGGCGGGGCTGCCGCATGGTGAAGGAATACACGCCTCGCGTGCAGAATGTGGTTTCCTCCATTGGCGGAGATTTGGTTCCGATTTCTTTTGGCGAGGGGAGAATCTTTTTTGGCGGAAAAATCTCTTATCCCTATAGTCGTTGCGAGGAGGGCTGGCAGATTGATGTGGCCAGGCCTGGCGAGGAGGCTGCCGTGCCAGCGAAAAAGGCGGCGCCTCAGGGGCTGGTGCTTTCCAATAAAAGCGTGTTGTATTGGCTGGAACTTGAGGGCAGGGGGACAATCAGTAGGCCTTTGCTGAACGAAAAGCAGATGGCCCGCCTGTCGAATTCGATGCAGAACAGCGGCACCTCGCAACTGGACATGGATGAACTGAAGTCAATGGTGGCGATGTGCATGGCGCTGTGCGTGCCTGTGGTGGCGTGCTATGTTTTTTTGACAATGCTGCTTTCGATGCTGATAACGTTGCTGATGTTCTGGGTTGCGATGCTGTTGTTCAGGACGGAGACACGCAAGTCCAAGTGGACCACATTCGTCCTCATCATGAACAGCCTGATGCCGCCTACGCTGGTGGCGTCGTTCTGGTATTGCTTCGTACCATTGTCATTTGATTTTTCACATGTATTCCTTTTGGCGGCATTGGCATATCTACTGTTGATTTTTTTTGAGGCAAGGCGTAAAGCGGAGGCGTGAACTATATGGATAATGCGGATGTAATTGACAGGTTCTATACTTTCTGCAAGGGAGTGTGGGCAAGTTTTCTGAATCTGGTCAGCGGGTATGCTGATGCCACCCACAAGGCAGATTTCGACTATGACTTTGGCGTGGCGTTCATGCTGGCTGTGATAATACTGTTCTTTGTGGGGAGCGCGTGCTGGGCAGCCTCGATTGCCTCAAGCCGCCGCTACAAGGCAATACCGCATTTCCTGCTGGGGCTGGTGCTTCCCTGGATTTATCCGCTGGTAATTCTTTTCGCCCTGGACATCAAGGGGCACAAGCAGATGATACTCGCGGCGGAGCAGGAAAAACAGGAAAAGGAAAGGGCCGAGGCGGAACGCCAGAAGAACATCGCCATCAATACGGATGGCCAGGCAGAGCATGAGGCCGTGGACGACAATGGCTTCAACCAGGCGCATTTTGCCTCGATTATCCGCAATGCGGACAGCGAACCAGGACCATGGAAGGTGGTGTTCTCAGGCAACGAGATGATTGTCACCAAGGTGCTGGAGGCATTGCCAGAACTGGTTTCCGTGGAGGTGCAGGGCGATGGTGGAAAGACCTTCACAATGAGAATCCCATACGCCAAGATGGAAAGCTGGGAAGACGCATAAAGCTTGTTTGTTTTGTAAATATAGTTTTTAGGAAAAAGAGATTAAATGTTTGACGCAGCAGAAAGCAATGCCTCTTTCCCGAAGATGGAAGAGGATGTGCTGAAATTCTGGGACAGCATTTCGGCACTTGACAAGTCACTTGAAAAGAGGAAAGGCGGAAAGCCATTCGTGTTCTATGATGGCCCGCCCTTTGCAACTGGATTGCCCCACTACGGGCATCTGCTTGCAGGCACCATAAAGGATGTGGTGCCAAGATACCAGACCATGCTTGGCAGATATGTGGAGCGCGTCTTTGGCTGGGACTGCCATGGCCTGCCAATCGAGGCACTGGCCCAGAAGGAACTGGGACTGGCTGGGACACCCGCCATAGTCGAGGCTGGCATCGACGTATTCAACGAGAAATGCCGTTCAATGGTGCAGCGCTATGTCTCCGAGTGGAAGCAGACTGTCACCCGAATGGGACGCTGGGTTGACTTTGACCACGGCTACAAGACCATGGACAAGACCTTCATGGAAACAATCTGGTGGGTCTTCAAGCAGTTGTGGGAACAGGGCAGGGTGTATCGCGCGTTCCGCATAGTTCCATACAGCTGGAAACTGTGCACGCCTCTTTCAAACAACGAGGCTGGCGCAAACTACCAGGATGTGCAGGATCCCGCTGTCACCGTGCGCATGAAGGTGACTGACCGCACGTTCCCAGGCGCCGAGGGCATGGATGTGTATGTGCTGATATGGACCACCACGCCATGGACCTTGCCTGAAAACCTGGCTGTCTGCGTGGGGCCTGACATCGACTACTGCCTGCTGAAGGACGGGGACACCAATGACGCATACATCATGGCCAAGTCCCGTATATCTGCCTACTATCGGAATGAAAGCGAATATAGCATTCTCTATGAATGCAAGGGCAAGGAACTGGAAGGCATCCACTACGAGCCCATCTTCCCGTATTTCAAGGACCATCCCAATTCATTCAGGGTGCTGTGCGACGGCTATGTCACCACCAGCGACGGTACTGGCATCGTGCACCAGGCACCAGCATACGGCGAGGACGACTACCGCGTCTGCAAGGCGGCTGGCATCGGCATAGTTGACCCGCTGGACGCCAGCGCAAACTTCACCGCCGCTGTGCCTGATTTCCAGGGATTGAACTGCAAGGAGGCGGACAAGTCCATCATCAAGGCATTGAAGGCCAACGGCAAACTGGTGAAGCAGTCCACCATAGTTCACAGCTATCCTTTCTGCGAGAGGACGGACACGCCCCTTATCTACCGTGCCATAGAGGCCTGGTATGTGAAGGTGGATGACTTGCACGAGCGCATGCTGCGGAACAACAGCAC
>JAFYGL010000076.1 GCA_017543165.1 Victivallales bacterium
CTGTCCACAGCTTTTTCCCAGAGTGCCCAGCTCAAACGAACTGGGGGCCACAATAAAAACAACTAAGGAATATTTGACTAATGGAAAACAGTATTTATGTTGATTTGCTTCAGAAACTGATGCGCTGCAAAGCCGTTTCAGCGGACAAGGCGGCGGTGAACCGCGCCTCGGAAACATTGCTTGCCTTCCTCAAGGAGCATGGCGTCCACTGCACAGTCGAGGACTGCTTCGGCTACAATGTGGTCTATGCCTCCACAGTGGAAGGCAAGAAAACTGACTTGCTCCTGAACGCCCACATTGACGTGGTGCCCGCAATGAATGAAAAACAATACACGCCAGAAATCAAGGACGGTATCATCTATGGGCGCGGAGCATCGGACTGCCAGGGAAGCGCGGTCTGCATTGCGCAGACGCTGGTGCGCCTCATGGGGTCTGGCAAGGCGGTCTCCTGCTTTTTCACATGCGACGAGGAAATCGGCGGCAAGACCACGGCGGAGATGATTGCGCGGGGCTATGGCGAAGGGGCAAGGCTGGTGGCTGTCGTGGACGCAAGCAGCTACAAAATCGCCATTTCCCAGAAAGGCATTGTTTCAATTACGGTCACCGCCACTGGGCAGACTGGGCACTCGTCACAGCCATGGCTTTTCAAGAACGCGCTGGACGAACTGGTGAACGCATACGTCAAGCTTCGTGACGCCTGGCCAAAGCCAGACATGAGCAGCGACCTCCTGGAATACAATTCAATGGCGCTTTGCCAGATACATGGAGGTTTTGCGCACAACCAGATTCCCGACAAGGCCTCCATGGTGCTCAATTTCCGCGTCACAAAAGACGGCGATGTGGAGAAGACACTTGACTTTGTCAAGAAAACCACAGGTCTGGAAGTAAGCATCATCGAGACATGCGAGCCTGTGAACTGTGATGAAAATTCTCCTGCGCTGCAATCGCTGAAAAAAGAGATGGAGGCATTTTTCCAGGGACATGAAATCAGCTGGCATCACATGTACGGTGCCACGGATGCGCGTCATTTCAAGAAACTGGGCTCGCCCATTGCCATACTTGGACTGGCTGGAACTGGGGCGCACAGCGCCAACGAGAAACTGCCATTGTCCAGCATGCAGGAAACCGCCGATTTCTTTGTGCAATTTGCAAATAAGGAGTTCTAATGCGTATTTATCTAGCAACTTTATTACTTTTGTTGGCTCTGGTATCACCAAGCCAGGAACTGAAGAAGCCCCAGACACCTGAAACGTTCGTTTCCGCCAGGCAGGAAACCAAGGTGGATGGTGCTTACGTCGATTTGCTTAGGAAACTGATACAATGCAGGCCCGTTTCATCGGACAAGGCGGCGGTAAGCCGCGCAACCGAAGTACTGGAATCCTTCCTCAAGGAGAAAGGAATCCACTGCACTGTCGAGGATTGTCTTGGCTACAAAGTGCTCTACGCCTCAACTGTGAAGGGAAAAAAGACGGACTTTTTGCTGAATTCCCACATCGACGTGGTGCCAGCCATAAATGAAAGCCAGTACACGCCAGAAATCAAAGGCGGCGTCATCTATGGAAGAGGCACTTCCGACTGCATGGGATGCACAGTCTGCCTTGCGCAGACACTGGTGCGCCTCAAGGATTCTGGCAAGGCGGTCTCCTGCATTTTCAGTTGCGACGAGGAGATTGGCGGCAAGACCACGGCAGAAATGGTGGCGCGCGGATATGGCGAAGGCGCCAAATTTATTGCCGTCGTGGATGCGGACAACTACAAAATCGCCCTTTCACAGAAGGGAATAATTTCCATGACGGTGACAGCCAAAGGGCAGACAGGCCACGCCGCGGCGCCATGGCGCGTTAAAAACTCCATTGACGAACTTATCAACGCATACGTCAAATTGCGGGACGCCTGGCCAAAGCCAGACTTGAAAGGCAATCTTCTGGAATACAATTCAATGGCCCTTTGCCAATTCCATGCAGGCCTCACCCACAACCAGATACCAGACAAGGCCACCATGACACTTAATTTCCGCGTCACCAAAGATGGCGAAGTGGAGAAGACCATTGACTTTGTCAAGAAAATCACGGGACTGGAAGTCACCATTCTTGGGACAAGCGAGCCAGTGAACTGCGACCAAAACGACCCAGCGTTGCAGAACATCAAAAAGGAGATGGAGGCGTTTTTCAAAGGACGCGAGATCACCTGGAGCCACCTGTCGGGCGCCACTGATGCACGCCATTTCAAGAAGATGGGTGCTCCCATTGCCATTCTAGGGCTGGCTGGCAAGGGCGCGCATACCGCCAATGAAAGACTGCCGTTGGCCAGCATGCAGGAAACCGCCGATTTCTTCGTGCAGTTCGCAAAGAAGACATTCTGATGCGCATTTATCTCACATTACTGCTCTTGTTCCTGGCGCTGTTTTCTTCTAGCCAGGAACTGACGGAGAAGCAGCGCATCGAGGCAGATGCTGCAAGGGAACGCACCCTGAAGGAAGTCGCAAGGCAATTTCCCAGCATAAAGGTGGATGACATGCTGGACTTCTACGAGCAGAATGCGCCTGACACTCTCAACGAATGGCGCGTCAGGTGCATCTACTCGCCAAACACTGCCCAGGACTACCTCAACACCCTTGCAAAAAGGTATGCCATCATAGAGGACATGCGCAAAAAGGCGCCAGACTTCTACCTGTACAACGTGGAACAACTTCGGATGGAAATGGAAATACGCAAACTCTCCTTCGCCATCAAGACATTGCAACAGAACAAGGGAGACCTCAACCAGATACAGGAATCGAAGGCGAAACTGGAAATAGTGCTCAAGACCAGTTTTGACAAGTCCCAGGAGATGGAGGAGAAGAAACTTAGGAATATGGAGGCACAGTTGAACGAGCTGAGGTCGCAGATACAGAAACGCGCCGCCAACAGGGAGCTTATAATACAGCAAAAACTTAAACTGCTTACTGAAAGCAACCAATAATGGAACACATTGAAGAATATCTTAAATACTGCACTCCAAGAGTGAAGAAGATGTTTTTGGATGCGGTTGAAATCGGCAAGACGGAAAAAGCGCCTTCAATCGGTCCAGAGTACATATTGCTGGCTCTTCTCCAGTCAAAGCCCAGCACCGCTCAGCAGGCACTTGTCAACGCAGGCGTCACATACGAGGCAGTGCATAAACTGCTGGCACAGGGGCAAGCAGGCGAAGATAACGAGACTGCCTCTTCTAGCCCAGTTTTCACGCCCGATGTGGGCAGGATGCTGAAATTCGCCATCAGGGAGGCCAAGGCGATTCACTACAGCTATGTTGGCGTAGAACAGCTTCTGCTGGGAATGTTCTTCATCAACCAGGGGCAGGTAGCCGAGATTTTCAACCAGCTGCAAATAGACAAAAGCGAAATAAGGAATGAAATCCTCAAGGACCTGGATTCTTCCTACCTGCCCCTGGGACAGGGAACCATAGAGGAAATAATCGATTCCAGAGATTCTGAAAGAGACGGAGAAACCAAGGCAGAGAAAGCGCAAGGAGAGACCTCTTCGCCAGATGGGGCGCAGGAGCAGCCATCCCGCAAGTCCAGGCGCGAGACACGGCAATCTACGCTGAAGCCACAGAAGGAACAGCCAATGCAACGTTCACTTCTGGACCACTATGGCAAGGACCTTACCGAACTTGCCAAGCAAAGCATGTTCGACCCCGTCATCGGCAGAGAAAACGAAATTCAGCGCATTACACAGGTGCTCAGCCGCAAAATCAAGAACAACGTGGTGCTGCTGGGAGAAGCTGGCGTAGGCAAGACCGCAATAGTGGAGGGGCTTGCAATGAACATCGCGGCAGGCAAGGTGCCTGAAGTGCTCCGCAACAAGCATATCTTCTCGCTGGATGTGACACTGCTTATCGCTGGCACACAGTACAGGGGCATGTTCGAGGACAGAATGGCCAAAATCCTCGCTGAATTGAAGAAAAGCAACAAATACATTCTGTTTCTGGACGAAATACACACCATCGTGGGCGCAGGCTCTGGCAGAGAGGACGGGCTGGACATTTCAAACATAATCAAGCCAGCACTCTCCCGCGGCGAAATACAATGCATAGGCGCCACCACCATCAAGGAATACCGCAATACGATTGAAAAGAACCAGGCGCTGGAGCGCAGGTTCCAGACAGTCATGGTGGGCGAGCCCACGCCTGAGGACGCAGTGAAGATACTCAAGGGCATAGCCCAGAGCTA
>JAFYGL010000077.1 GCA_017543165.1 Victivallales bacterium
CTACGGTAAAGACGCAATCAGGAGAAGGGCCGAAATTCCACCCTTCTGCGTATGAAACATTACCCTCCAGCAGCTTTTGCCCCAATGCCAGATATCCCGACAATGGCTCCAGCACATGCTGCCAGGGACGCACCGCATTGGGATTGCGGATTTCCACCTGCCGTCCTGCGGCAGTCGCCTTCATGATGTCTGGCACCAGCCTGTCCTCAGCCCAATCGCCGCCGCCAATCACATTGCCTGCTCGTGCCGACGCAAGAAGCACATTATGCTCGCGTCCGTATGTTTTCGGGTTGAAGAAACTGCGCCTGTAGGAGCTTATCGCCAGTTCCATGCAGCCCTTGGAGGCGCTATATGGGTCGTAGCCCCCCATTGGCGCATCTTCTGCGTATGGGATATTGACTTCCCTGTTCTCGTAGCATTTGTCCGAACTTACCGCGACAAGCGCCCTAACGGAAGGCGTGCGCCTGACCGCCTCCAGCAACTTGACAGTGCCCAGCACATTTGTCTCAAATGTCTCGACTGGCATTTCATAGCTTCTGCGCACCAGCGGCTGCGCCGCCAGGTGGAAAACAATCTCAGGCTGGAATGAGGATAATAATTCCTGGAACTTTTCATTGTCCCTGCTGATGTGCATGAAATGTGTCTTGGCCAGAAAGCCCAGCAGCTGAGAATGGCAGTTGTCATATTCTGGCGGCAGTGACACGCCGCAGACATCGGCGCCAAGCCTCTCTAGCCAGAACTGAAGCCAGCTGCCCTTGAAGCCAGCGTTGCCCGTTATGAGGACCCGTCTTTTATTGTAAGCATCGGCGAACATGCTATGACTTGCGCCCCCAGTACTTGGTCCAAGGCGCATTGCCAGCCGCCCACAGCTCGTTCAGGTAGTGGTACTCCCTGGAATTGTCCATGCACTGCCAGAAGCCCTCGTGCCTGTATGCCAGCAGGTCGTTGCTGGCCACAGCCTTCTGCAATGGCTCCTTCTCCAGGAACTCATCACGTTTCAACGAGAGATATTTCTTGACAAAATCTTTCTTGACCACCATGAAGCCGCCGTTTATGTAGCCTTCCCCCTGGATGGGCTTTTCCTCAAAGCCCGTCACCTCGTCGCCATTGAGGAGCATCTGCCCGAAACGCGCGGCGGGGTGCACTGCCGAAAGCGTCATCATGCGCTTCCCCTTCAGGTGATGTTCATAAAGCGCGGCGATGTCAATATCAGCCACGCCATCCCCGTATGTCAGGAAGAAGTCCTTGTCTTCGGGACGCAGGTATTTCGCGGCAATTGCCACGCGCAGCCCCGTGCAGGTATCGGCACCCGTGCCAGCAAGGGTGACCTCCCAGTCAGCCTCGGGATTTTCGCCATGGAATTTTATGTTGGCCTCGTGCCCCAAGGCAACTGTTGCATCGGAGGTGCGCAGATGGTAGTTGACAAAATAATCCACAAATGCCTCCCGCTTGTATCCCAGGCAGAGGATGAAACGACGCACGCCGAAGGCCGCATAGCATTTCATTATGTGCCAGACAATAGGCTGCTCGCCGATGGTCACCATTGGCTTGGGCAATATCTCGCTTATATCCCTGAGCCTGGTCCCCTTGCCGCCGCACAATATCATCGCTGGCGGCATATTGCTGCATTTTTTCCGCGCCATACAACTATAATCCAACGTTTAAGTTACATGAAGTTTGCGTTAATGTACAACATTTTTGTGCTTTTGCTATGCTGTATTGGAAATATGGCGGCTCAATAAATAAAAAAAGTAATGGATCAATGACCCATTACTAAAAAATGGTATTCGGGGCGGGACTTGAACCCGCACGGATTTTACTCCATTAGGCCCTCAACCTAACGTGTCTGCCAATTCCACCACCCGAACTCGAAAAGTGATTCAGACGTTCTGTTGAAAAACGACAATACTGTAGCGCGATTTTTACTTTCTGCAAACTGGCAGGGCCTATTTTTTGGCATATTTGCAATAAAATCGCTTTTTCATCTTGAAAATGCGGCCAAAGGCATTAGTTTTCAGCAATTTTCCTTTACCCATAAGATTATACCCTTTACAAGAAAGGAGGA
>JAFYGL010000078.1 GCA_017543165.1 Victivallales bacterium
ATGTCACGCGGTTGTGTGGAATCTTGTATTTTTCACGCATTGCGTACAATTCCTGGTATTCCTTGTCCTCGGCATCTATCAATTCGCTTGCCTTTTTGAATCTTCCGCCAGTGAAGCTGATTGTCACATCCTGGTCAAGATGCTCCTTGCCGATATGGGAGACAACCGCCAGAAGCTGCCCCTTCTTGTTCCTGTAGCAACTGACGTATGTGTTCTTGCCAGAGATTAGTTTCGCTGGATTCTGCTCGTCCCAGTAGCCCAGGAACGTGCTGCCTGGCACATCGAATGTCTCGTATATCCTGGTGATTTTGTCGAATATGCCGAAATGGCAGCGGTCCAGTGCGTTTATGCCATTATGGGGAAGCATGCCTGTAAGGAATGCCCTGGTGATTCTCAGTTTGTACAATTCAGGCTCCTCCTTGCCGCCGCCATTCTCCTTTGTGAGCACATCATTTGCCTGGTAGGCCGCATTGTATATGCCAAAGGGCAATGTGGCCAGCTCGAAAGCGAACATGGGCATTCCGTATGTATCCAGAATCTCCTTGCCGTTGTGCATTATGGTGCTGCTCTGCTGGCGGATATGCTCGCCGTTCATCAGATGTGTCGTGAATGTATAGGATGGCAATTGCACCGCAGCCGTATTGTGGATGTGTATGACATAGTCCTGCACGCCCGCGTCCAGCAGGAGCATGGCCACCTTCCTGAAGAAATTCCTGTAGGCGATGAGAGGCGTCCTCTGGTGGCAGCCATGCAGTTTGTTGTCGCAAATAGGCACTATGCCGAAGTCGAAGTTCACGCCGTGCAGTGGCACTTTCTTCAACAGAGTCTGCAACTTGTAGAGGAACACATTGGCACCATCGGAGGCGGGGCACATCAGATACACGGTATATTGCTTCTGTCCGCGCTTGCCAGCCCAGCGCTGTTCAGGCAGCAGCACCCATTCGGGCAGGAAAGCGCGTATTTCAGGATACTCGTCGCTCATGTAGTTTGCCGTATAGATGAATGGATGCACATTGAAGTCAATAGCCTCCTTAGCCTCCTTCTTGTATTTTTCCAGAACAGGATTGTTGTCGGGTGAAGGCAGGTCCGCCAGGGAATCGCTCAATGTGGGATTTCCCTTCATGTAGCCGCACCATGTGGCGGGCGCCCTGCCTGGGCGGTTCATCTGGAATGCCCAGTGCTCGCCCGCCGTGTTCAGCGGATGGTTCTTCGCCAGTGGCTTGACTGGCCCTGCCAGCAGGCCATAGTCGAAGTTCAACTTCTGCCCAACCTTAAGCGCATCCGCAATGCGCACGGTGAGCACCGTCTTCTCCGCATCGGAAACAAATGAAATGGGCTTGCTCTTGCCTGTTTTCCATGAGGCATTGCTTTCCGCGAAGAAGCAGAAGCACTTGTCTTCGTTGCCGACAATTATGACTGGGAAATACCTGCACTCGAAGGTGCCGTCCTCAAGCCTGGCGGTAATCTTGCTGCTCCAGCCGCATTGCGCCGCATGCAGGTATTTTGTCACGTTTCTCGGCAACGTGAACTTCAATTCCAGATTCTTCATGGGCTTCAGCGCGGTGATTTCCACCTGGTTGTGCTGCACGCCGTCATATTCAATCCAGCCATTTGCGCTGACCTTGCATAGAGTGCCTTCCGCATTTGAGGTGAAGTCGCACCTGTGCTTCTCCAGGCTGCCTGGCTTGAGGGGCATTGGAATTGCCTCGCCATTGGCCATGAGCTGCGGCGCCTTGGTGAACAACTTCTGCCCCTGGCTCACAATCTGCCTGGGCAGAATGCTATCCAGCCCCCACTGGTAGCTGCGCCCAATGGGCTCCACAGTCAGAGCCGCCTTGTCCCGCCTTATCTTCATTGGCAGGAAAGGTGGAATCACGCGTGTCATGTCAAACTTGATTCTGCTCCATTCACCAAAGCCAGGGAATTGGAATGTGGTGCCTGAAATGGCCTTGCCTCCAGAAAGCAAATCCAGCTTGTAGTAGCCCACTGGATTGGACTTGGGAAAGTTCAACTGCAAATCTGGCTTGTCGCCGACTGCTGCGCTGCCCATCTTCTTGCCGTCAGGCCCAGTCAAGACGACTTTGCCCTGGAAGCCTTCGCCATATGTCTTCTTCAGTATTTCCGTCTTGACCTTAACGTCTATTGTCTCAGCGGTGAAACGCGGCGTGCATGTGACATATTCCGCCTTGATGGTGAGTGGAATGTCCTGCCTGAGGGAGGCAGTCCTGCCGTCAGGCCCGCACAACTCGAATATGAGGCGGTCTGCCTTCTCCATTGTCAATGGCACGGCCACATCCAGTTCGCAAGGAATGTTCGCCTTCAAAGGAACTTCCTGAACAAATATGTCCTGTGGCAGCAGCAAGCCGCTTGAATGCTCCTGGACAATGCGCATCTTCGCCTTGCCGTCCCTGGCAGAATACAACTGCAATTTCTGCACAAGTTCGCCGTAGGAGGGATCATTGTGGCTGATTGCCTTGAGCGTGGGGGCGTCCTCCACAAAGCGCAGCGAGTAGAACCTGTCGTCATCTGCCCAATAGCCCTTTTCTATCTGGTTTGCCAGATCGCTTACCGCCGACAGTGATGACGAGAACCAGCTTCTTGCGAAGTTCAACTTCAACTCCTTGGGTGCGCCTTTCAGGTCAAGTTCCGCCCAGGGTATTTTCGCCTCGACGCGCCAGAGCAGCGTGTCGTCTATGCGATGGCTGAGGTGCGAGACATATTCCCATTTTGGGTTGTAGTATGTGGAATCATTGTCCCTGCGGTCGGATTTGCCGCCAGCCACGCAGCCGCCCAGATAGTATTTGTGCCCGCTGTGGCGCAGATGCAGTTCGAAGGATTCGTTCAGCCACACATCCGCCTCCTTGTCTTCGGGGCCATGGCCCTTCTTTATGTTGGTGCCAGGCGGGAATGTGCTGTCCATTGCAAAATAGAGATTGTCCTCATCCCAGGTGAAGTACAGATGATGCGGGGGCAGCGTCCAGGTTTTGGAGCCGTCATTGTCCCTGTTTCCCTGTGTCAATGAGACAATGCCGCCTGCGTTCTGCCATCCCTCGTCCTCCAGTTCCGCATCCAGCTTGATATCGCCCTTCCGTTTTGGCGCGCAGATCACACGTGGATAGCGCTCGTGGATTGGCTTGGACTTGACGGCGCTAAGTTCCGCCACATCCTCCTCGCTCAATGCCTGGTTGAATACGCGTATGCGCCCGCAGTAGATGTCATTGTCCCATTCAGGTATTGAGTGATACGGGGTCTTGATGGGCCCCAGGAAAATCTTGTCTATGAGTTCTGGCTTGACGGCCACTGGCTGCTTCCCCTCCTTGAGAAGCCTGCCTTGGAAATAGCACCTGACCTTGTCCCCGTCCCAGGTGATTGCCGCCTTGTATGGCGTGTTCGGCTTGAGTTTTTCGCTGCTGAAATAGAAGGTGTGCGTGGTGTCCGAAAACACGAACTGGCAGCCTGCATTGTTGAAGAACGTCCTTAGTCCAATCGCCAGACGGGAGCGTGTGCTCAGCATTAGCATGGTGCGCATAGGGTATTTTGAGCGGCGCATGGTGTCCGTTGCAAAATCCAGCATCAGCGTGCCAGAGGCACCCACCAGGTCCTTTGCGGGTATGGCAAAACTCTTCTGCCCCATTGCCAGCATCTTCTCGCCAGTGGGCAATGTCTTCTGGGGCCCGTCAATTGCAACTGGCATGCCTCCGACAATTATCTCCCTTGGCGTATCCAAAGTCACATCCAGCGTGGGATTAGGCGCCGCAAAACACGCCATGGCCAGCAACAGAAGCAACGACAAGATTTTCTTTTGCATGGGAAACACTCCTTTGTATTCTTGAATAGCAAATGACATTTTAAGCAGGAAATGTATTGCCTGGCCGTGCTTTTTCAAATTACGGTGTTTTTAATTAGAGACCTGTGGCAAATTGAAAAAACATTCCCCCCCATGACAACTTTGAAAATCAAACATGGCGATTTGCAAATAATGTCCTTTATGGTAAATTATGCCTCGTTTTGGACACATAAGCCGGAGTGGCGGAATTGGCAGACGCGCTGCGTTCAGGTCGCAGTGAACTTAAGTTCGTGGGGGTTCAAATCCCTTCTCCGGTACCAGTCCATGCATTCTTTACAATCACATAAGCCGGAGTGGCGGAATTGGCAGACGCGCTGCGTTCAGGTCGCAGTGAACTTAAGTTCGTGGGGGTTCAAATCCCTTCTCCGGTACCATCTTTAAAAGCCCAGGTCCACATGGATCTGGGCTTTTTTTATTCAC
>JAFYGL010000011.1 GCA_017543165.1 Victivallales bacterium
GGCAGCCAGGGCCACCTCAGAATTGGACTTTGGCAAGACCCGTCTCAGTCAGCAGATAATCCATTCTGACATCGTGCTCCGCACAGGGAATCTGCTCAAGAATCCTTGAGCTGAAAGCAATGCCGACCTTAATGGCATTGGTTCCAGCCAGAAGCCTGTCATAATACCCTGCGCCTCTGCCAAGGCGTCCACCGTCCCTGGAAAAAGCAAGCCCAGGAACAAGCCAAACCGCGCCGCCCTCAAATATGTGAGGGGCTTTGGAGCGAGGCAAATCCTGCAGAGGCTCGGCTATGCCGTAGTTGCCCTCCACAAGCCATTCTCCCCCAAGCCCGCCGACGGAGGCAAGTTCGTATGTACTGGACGCAGCATCAAATACAGGCAAATGCACAATTCCATGTTTTCCAAGCCAGTATTCAAGTATTCCCCTGCAATCTGGCTCGTCTGGCAGCGGCATATATCCCACAAGAGAACTGAATTCCCCTGACAGCCGCCTGAAATTGCCAAGCCAAACCTCCTTGTCCGACAATGCTGCGGGGGGCAGCCCCCTTATGCGGCGTCGAAGCTCGGATTTGGCCTTCTGAATTGGCATTTCCTGTAGCTTATCTGGCATTGACTGTCGAATCACGCTAGATATGACAACACTGACTAATGCGGTTCTTGTTCGTTAAAACAAAAATTGTGATAACATACCATTTGCAGGTGCAATGTCAAACAAAAAACTTCCATTTCATTACGTTCTGTTCTCCATAGGAAATGGCTTGTGTTCCAGAAACACCCAAAAGTCCGGAAGCGACAGGGCGACAGCCTCATTGGACGGCAAACCATTATTGTTTTTGCAGTTTCAAAATCAGGGAATCGTCATTATATTGCAGTTTCTAAACTACAATATGGAGGAAATCATGGATATTCTTAGAATGCCTAGAGCATATTTTCCAAAGCAAGCGCCGCGCATCATACGCACACACATCTCATCACAGGCATCTGTATTCTGGGAGGCAAAAAAAGAAATACACTCAAATCAGGGTCATGCCGAATAGTTTTCCTGTTGTCGATAAGCTGGAGCTAGGTTTTGGCGGCAGGTTTCCAATTGGGTGACTGTTTTTCCCATATTGACAGTTAATGTTCAACAAATGACAATTTAGATAAAGACAAAAGGAGAATCCAAATGTTAAAGAGCATTTGCCTTGCGGCATCGCTTCTGCTCGCATCCGTGAATCTTGCGAAATGCGCGGAAAACGGCACGCAGTCTACGCAGAGCTGGCCGACAAGCGGCACGGTACAGCTGGAATCAGGGGCATACAAGGTGAGCTTCCTGGCGAAAGCATTCTGGCGCATAAGCGGCTTCGCCCACGAGGACAGGCAACTATTCATCAGCAACAGCGCCTCCGCTGGCACACGCTATGAGCCCTTTCCAAAGGCAAAGGAGCAACTGCTGTCCGTCAAGCTGACTGTTGACGGGCAGATGCCATCAACGGTCAGCGGCACGATAAAAGGCGAAAAAATGACACTGGAA
>JAFYGL010000079.1 GCA_017543165.1 Victivallales bacterium
CCCATAGATAGTTTTCTAATTAAATTAAGATAATGAAGTCGGGGCTTGCCCCCTGTAAAACAATCAAACAGCAAAAGAGGAATTTTTAGAAAATGAAAACGACAGCATTGCGTCTTTACGGAAAAGATGATCTGAGGCTGGAGACTTTCGAGCTTCCACCATGCGGCGATGACGGCATCATTGCGGAAGTCATTAGCGATTCAATCTGCATGTCCAGCTTCAAGGCGGCAGAGCAAGGTGCAGCGCACAAGCGCGTTCCAAACGACTGCGCCACGAATCCCCCCATCATTGGCCATGAGTTCTCTGGCGTGATACGCGAAGTCGGCGCCAAGTGGAAAGACCAGTTCAAACCAGGCGACCATTTCGGCATACAGCCCGCATTGATGTACCACGGCACACTGGATGCTCCTGGATATTCATTCCCGACAGTCGGCGGCGACGCCACATTCGTGCGCATTCCGTCCTGCGTAATGGAAGTCAACTGCCTGCTCAACTACCATGGCGACGCCTTCTACAAGGCATCTCTGAGCGAGCCAGTCAGCTGCCTTATCGGCGCCTGCCATGCCCATTACCACATTCCACCAGCAACCTACGACCATGTGATGGGCATTGTCGAAGGCGGCAACGTGGCTTGCCTCGCCAGCGCAGGCCCCATGGGACTTGGCTTGATCGACTACCTGGTGCACGGCCCACGCCGCCCTGGCCTGATTGTGGTCACGGATATTGACGATGCACGCCTGGCACGCGCAGCCTCCATCCTCACTCCCGAAGACGCTGCAGCCAACGGCGTCAAGCTGATCTTCCTCAACACCAAGTGCCCAGATGCAGTGGACAAACTGATGAACCTCACCGAAGGCAAGGGATATGACGATGTATTCGTAATGGCGCCAGTCGCACCCGTGGTCGAACAGGGCGACGCCATTCTGGGACGCGGCGGCTGCCTGGACTTCTTCGCAGGCCCGCTCGACCCCAACTTCTCCGCCAAGTTCAACTTCTACAACGTGCACTACAATGGCACACACATCGTGGGCACCAGCGGCGGAACCACATCCGACATCCGCGAGGCACTGGACCTCATGGGCAAGGGCAAGTTGAACCCCTCCATGATGATCACACACGTTGGCGGCCTCACGGCAGCGCGCGAAACCACCTTGAACCTGCCCAAGATTCCAGGCGGCAAGAAACTCATCTACACACACCAGGACTTCCCGCTGACCGCAATCGCGGACTTCGAAGAAAAGGGCAAGACCAACCCAGTTTTCGCAGAACTGGATGCGGCCTGCAAGCGCCATGGCGGCCTCTGGAACACGGAAGCAGAGAAGATCGTCCTGGAGAAGATGCCTAAACTGGCACTGTAATTCTAAAGTGGACAGTGGACAGTGGACTGAGGTCAGCCCACAGTCCACTGTCCACAGTCCACTGTCCACTGACAACTTAAATCAAGATGCCTGCATTTGACAACGAGCGCTACCTGGAAGCGCAGAAGAAATCCATTCTGGAAAGGGTAAAGGATTCCCAGCATCGTCTTTACCTTGAATTTGGCGGAAAGCTGATTGGAGATTTCCACGCGGCAAGAGTGCTGCCAGGATTCGACCCTGACGTCAAGATACGCCTGCTGCGGGAATTAAGCAGCAGCGCCGACATTATCATCTGCATACATGCTGGCGACATCTCGGCCCGCAAGGTCAGGGCTGACTACGGCATCACCTATGACCAGGACGCGATGCGCCTTATTGACGAGTTGCGCAACCGCGGAATCGAGGTCACAGGCGTTGTCATCACGCGTTACACAGGGCAGCCAGAGGCTTTGAATTTCAAGGAAAGGCTGGAAAAGCACGGCATCAAGAC
>JAFYGL010000012.1 GCA_017543165.1 Victivallales bacterium
AGGTAGGTATGTCCTGTCATGATTATGCCCGTGAAGCCATTCTGCTCCACAAAGTCCATGTTCCTATTCAGTTGGATGCCTTTTCTGAAGGTGTCCAATGGCATGACCTCATACTCAACTCCGAGTTCAGTCGCCCTGGCCTCGACGCCGCTGCATATTTTCAAGCCACTGGAGTTGATATGTTCAGGCTGCACAAGAACAAGCAACTTGTGCTTGATATGCCGCGGCATTGGCAAGTCCGTCACATTCTGCACACTTGTTTCAGGACTGTTCTTCTGCCCCTCTCCGTATGAAATGAAAGTGCCCTGCCCGCGCACTCTGCGCAGCATCCCCTTTTTCTCCAGGCGTTTCAAGGCGGTGCGCAAGGTGATGCGCCCCACTTCAAACTCGCGTGCAAGCTGCGCCTCTGGCGGCAGGCGGCTGCCGTCATGGAGTTCGCCATTGAGTATCTTGTTCCGCAGTATCAGATAGATCTGCTCGTTTTTGAATGTGGCTGGCATATAGTTCTGCGATGGTTCTATTTTGAAGCAATTGCCTGCTGGCCTTGAATGGTTTTCGAGCCTAATTTTAACATAATGAATTAGGCATTGCAATACGCAAAATCCCTGGGGCAGTCACTTTTATAATACCAGCATAGAACCATTGTTCTTTTTATAATACCAGCACGGAACTTGTCAAAGCACAACAAAAAACCTGCCAATGGCTTGCCAATATCAATCTGTGTCCATTAACGATTGAAAGAGAAAAAATCTTTGCGGCGTACTTTCATAATTGCATTTTGCATTAAATTATGGCAATTTGTCTTGAAGTCATCAAACTACAACAGGAGAATTGCATAATGGAAAAGACAGCATTGAGGCCCCTTTCGGTACAGCTTTATTCAGCGCGCGCCTATTCAGCGAAGGACGGATTGCGTTCAGTGGTCGAGAAGATGGCGGAGATCGGCTACAAGGGCGTGGAGCCCGCGGGCTTCTTCGAACTAAGGCCACGGGAACTGAAGAAAATCGTGGAGGACCTGGGCATGAAGATATACTCGTCACATTCTCCATGGGTGCGGGAAAACAACGTGGGCGAATGCATGGAACTGGCGGAATCCCTGGGGCTTGACAGAGTGGTCTGTGGCTACGGTCCCAATGACTTCAAGGACATGGACGCCATCAAGCGCACGGCCGAACTCACCAACAAGAACTGCGAAATCCTGAAACGCAACGGCTTCAAGCTCTTCCAGCACAACCACTACTGGGAATTCGACAGGCTCGACGGCCGCGTGAAATACGAAATCTATGCGGAAATGTGCCCCGACGTGCAATTCCAGATCGACACGTTCTGGGCAACCAACCTGGGCAGGGAAGACGCCGTGGAAATGATGAAGCCATTCGCGGACCGAACCGTGCTCCTGCACATCAAGGACGGCGTTTTCACGCAGAATGTGGAGAACGCAGGCATGAACAATGGCCTTATCGACATAAAGGCGGACATGATGCCACTGGGCACGGGAAAGCTGCCAATCAAGGACATCATTGCCAACATGCCTGAAAAGGTGGACGCCGTAATCGTGGAACTGGACTACTGCAACACGGAAGTGTACAAGGCGCTGCAGATGAGCTACGACTACATGGTGCAGAACGGCCTCGCCGCAGGAAACAAATAGGCAAATAAGCAGGTGCCGCATCGACGCCCGCATACAATCATGGACACGCCCATCACATACATGTTCGAATTCCAGGAGGGCAGCGCAAAGATGCGCCCCTTCCTGATGCAGGAACTTGCCTCCGCGGGAATTAAGCACATTGTCCTGACGGATGCTCTGATGAAGGAAATACTCGGGGACATCACCCTGGCAAACACCTTGAAGCAGGAGGCGGCGGCGGCAGGGCTGTCCTTTGTGGATTCCCATGCATTGTTCGGCTTGACATACGACCTGATGAACTATGGCGACAGTCTCCATAATCACCGCATGCTGCTGAACAAGCTGCAGCTGAACATCGCCGCGGAAATGGGAATCAACACCATTACATTCCACCCTGGCAACGAATCCGCCAGGCCCGAGACGCCGCTGGCCGCATTGATGGACAATGTGAAGCGCAGCCTTGACGAGATGCTTCCAGAGGCGGAGAAATGCGGCGTCACGCTCTGCATTGAGAACAGCTGGAACCAGATATCAGTCCCCAAGCCAATGTGGGAAATCAAGAACGCATTTTCCACGGAATATCTGGGCTTCTGCTATGATTCTGGGCACGCCAACATAATGTCTGGCAAAGGCAGGGACAACCAGGACAACGGCGCAATAGCCCGCTGGAAGGCACGTGGTTTCGACGAGGTGGAGTGGAACGACCATATTCTGGAGGATTTGCTACCAGGCGTGGTGAACTGCCATCTGCATGACAACAATGCGGTGTCCGACCAGCATCTGCCGCCAGGGCAAGGCAACATCGACTGGAAGAACATAGCCTCCCTGCTGAAACGCGCACCGCGGCTCAAGTGCATCCAGAGCGAGGTCAAGATTGTGAAAGGCGGCATATCGTTCCGCAAACTCTCTGGCATATTCAACAACATTTTCAACAACGAGGAGTGACAACTGATAATGTTAAAGCGCAAGAGGTTAGATGAAATAAGCTGGGAGGCATACAAGAGCCTCAGCCTTGAGGAGCAGGCGCCGTATCTGGTGCAGTCCAACGGGCGTCCCTACCATGTGCTGATCGCACAGCAGTTCGACAGGGAGTCACTGGACAATCTGTGCGACCTGGCGACACGCATACGCAAGATTGCGAAAAGCAAATCTGGAATGGGATTTCTCTCGGACCTGCTGGCCCACAAGCGTGCCATGCTTTATTTCCACCAGCCCAGCAGCCGTACCTTCCTCTCCTTCTACGCGGCATGCCAGATACTTGGCATAGGCCTGGCCGAAGTGAGGGACCCATCCATTTCCTCAGAGCAGAAAGGCGAGACAATGGAGGATTCAGTGCGCACATTCAGCTCGTATTTCGACATGATCATCATGCGCACACCCATCCAG
>JAFYGL010000080.1 GCA_017543165.1 Victivallales bacterium
ACTTAAGGAAATCTGCGCCAGTTGCTTGCCTTGCGACAGTCCGTAGTAGCGACGGCGTCTCGCCGTCGCACCAATGGCAAGCCTTTTGTAAAGGGTGTGCCTGTCGCACATCGCTATCGTTGCGCGCCTTTTGCGATATGCGTGCCATTGGTGCGGCGGGACGCCGTCGCTACTACGGTCTGTCGCAAGGCAAGCAACTGGCGCAGAGTTTCTTAAGTGAAGAGCATTAGAGTAAATGGATATTATTGCCATGCATAAAGCCTTATGCATGTTCAATAAGGTCCCTTCCTGTTATCTGGCTGTGAACAAGGGATGTATGTTTGCCTGGGGCAAGCCCTTCTGTGGCGATGAATGTGTGGACAAGTGCGCTGCGCGTCTTGGTGACCTGGCGAAAGATTGACATTCGCTCACGTAGATGCTGTTCGTATTCCTTGGTGATGGCATAAGGGTCTTCAGAAAATTTTATTTCACAGATGTGAATAATCTTGTCCGCCCGTGAGATGAGCAGGTCAATTTGCGCACCATGCTCGGGTAGTCCGTCCTTTACTGGATTGGAGGGAATGTATCTCCAGGCTGACACAGATGTTTCCATGCCTGAGATGCCAAGTGCCTTTTTTATCTGGGACAAGTGCATAAGGCATACCAATTCGAATGTAAGCCCTTTCCAGGCAGTGACTTCGCGGCTCTGGCTGTGATGGCTCCAGTAATGCTGGTCATACGTGTGTTCGTTTTGGATGAAGCGAAGATAGAACAACGTGTAGAAATCGGTGAGGCGGTAGATTAGCTTGCTGGATCTGGTGCCGAATTGCGAATAGGATGAAATGAAGGCGCAGCGTTCGAGATTGGCCAGCAATTTGCTTAGACTGCCTCCCGCATGGCCAGTCGCCTTTATTATCTCGTCGCGAGTCATTCCTGATGAATGAGCGGCAAGTTCCCTGACCACTGACATATAGTATTCCGCATTGGTAAACAGGGCACTGTACAATTCATCGAACTCGTTGTGCAGGAGTCCTTCACGATTGAAGCAAAGGCGGTCTATGTTCTGCGCAAGACTGTCCTGTTGTTCAAGAAGACTCCAGTAATATGGAACGCCGCCAAGAATCATGTAGCAGCGTATGAGCTGGTGCATATCCCAGTCAAAGTCGCGGCTGCCAAGGTATTCATTGCATTCTGCCAGTGTGAATGGCGCCAGGTAAATACGCCGTGTGATGCGGTTGTGGAGGCCGCCCTGGTTTTCCATGAGTTTGTCGGCCATCCAGGATGTGGCGCTGCCGCAGGCTACCAGAACTATGTCATCCCTATATGCGCCCCAGCTGTTCCAGAAGTACTCAAGTGCTGCGACAAAATCGCTGTGCTTGGTGTCAATCCAGGGCATTTCATCAAAGAACAAGACTTTCTTTCTGGCTGATTTCATGCTTTCAAGATACTTTTCCAATTGCTTGAATGCCTCAAGCCAATTGGTCAAATCGGGAATGGAATTATCCCCGCTGAATGAAATCAGCGCCTGCCTGAAGTTTTGCAGTTGAATGCTGCCTTTCATACGGTGGACGCCTACATAGCGGAAGTCAAAGTTCTCATCGAAATAGTGCCGCACCAGAAAAGTCTTTCCTATGCGGCGGCGACCATAGAGTATAACAAACTCGGACCGTGGCGAGGCCATTGCTCGCCTAAGTTCCTCACATTCCCGATGACGACCTATTAGTTTTTCCATTTTCCTCTGTTCTCATTTGCTAGTACTTCTTTAGACTTGCATATAATATCATCCAAAAATTGTATTTCAAATAGATTTTGGAGCATTTTTAATATAATCCCGTCCAAAAATTAATTTTTTATTGTGTTTTGGAGCATTTTCCATGCAATCCTGTCCAAAACTTGAAAATGCGTGCCCTCATGGGCATATCCTGGACAGTTATTTTTCCAGTTTTTTCCTGAGCCAGCAGTAGATGGCATCGCCGACTTGAAAGCCGCCTTCCTGGTTTGGATGCAGCGCATTCACGTCGATTTCCCTGCTGATTGAGCTGCGTCTATGAACTGGGCGTGTTTTTTTTATGTAGCTGTTAACCGAATCGATGCATTGATGTATGGGAACCAGTTCAATTGCAGGATCGTTCAATTCCTTTAGTAGCCTGGTTATTTCGCGATTGTATAGCTGAATATTTCTTCTGTACTGGAATTGGCTTTGACGGCATCCATAATTGAACCCGAATCCGTCTTGAGAGCATCCGACCTGTCCCGTAGTCACACCAATCATGGATTCAGGGGCATGTTTTCTCAGTTCGGCTAGCAAAGTCCTGGCATTCTTCATTGCCGAGGCAACAAATTCGGCACTTTGTGCGGAGGAGGCGCTGAACATATCGTTGCCGCCCAGCTCTATGATAATGAACTCCGGCGATTTCCCGTTGTTGATGCGCTTGAGCCACATGGGTATGTCAAGCACAGGCTTGCCATTTTCCAGGCGGAGAAGGGGGCTGCGCATGCGATAATCGTCGGATTTAGGGACATTGATGACGCCCAATGCGAGTATCTGTTCCCGTTCCGCCTTGTCCTGTATGCCTTCAAGAACGTGAACACTGTATCTCCAGCGTCTTAGAAAATCGCTCCAGGCAAAGCCTCCGTATGCATCATGTGCCATGTCACCTGGCTTTGGAATTTCGCCAGAGGGCGTATAGCTTCCTACTGGCACATAATTGACAAAACCGTTTTTAACCATGTTATCCCGCAAATGTTCAGGGTATTTGCAAAGCAGCAGGGAATCCCCAAGCAAGGCAAGATGTATGCTTTTGTTGTAATCTGCTGGTTCCCTGGCCACATAAATCTGGTTTTTCCCTGAAATCACCAAGCCGTAGTCGTTGAAGAGGCGCAGTTCAAGTTCAAAGGTCTTGCCTGCGTCTTCCTGGCGCGGCACCCATGACCAGCGGTTGACATATTGAGTTCCAACCTGGCATTTCACCTCAATGGCATAAGCGTGAATGCTGGCGGTATCGACCACATTTTCAAAGAAGATATTAGTCTCCAGTTTGGGTACGGCATAGATTGTTTCAGGCAGTGCCAGATGCATTTCAGGCGGGGTGATGCTTGTCCTTATCTCGGCTGGCGGCGCAGGAAGTGTTTCAGCCTTTTTCGCAGATGACGTTTTCTCGGCCGCAGTTGCGGGAACTGCGGCATTGGCTGGAGCTGTTCCTTTGGAGAGAAGCTTGAATTTTACATCGTCAATTTCCAGGAAACCTTTTCTGTTGCTACGATAGAAAGCAACAATCATGTCACCAGCAACGGCGTCATCGCGTATTTTGCATTTGCCAGAGAAAAACTGCCACTTGTCGGAGAGTTCCATGTCCCACAAGCACCTGTGGGTATAAAAACTGACTTTGCCAGTCTTGGCATTTTTCACCTTGTAGAGCGCGATTATGCCGAATTTGCATTCGTCGCCGCCACGTGCGGAGGCGGATATCTCGATTTCCGCATTTGCAGGATTATCCACCTTTGCCGCGTGGCTCAACACCCCGTAGTTGTCATCAAAGTGCAGATAATAGTTTCCGTCCACGGCATCACCGTTTTTCAGGGTCCCTGCAGATTTTGATTTTGCGTCCCATTGCAGTGGCCAATCCTTTGTCGAATTCAGGTTTTCAAATGAGCCATTCGGCAGTGAGAATTTCTCCATTGCAGAAAGGGAGACGACAGCCAAAACAAGGGCGCATGCAGGCAAGAACTTTTTCATTCTACCATTCCACGATTATTTGGATTATTGTATATGGAGGTAATTTCTCGAAATTACCTCATATTTCTAACAAATAAATTTTGTTCCGCAATAGGCCATTGCAATTTTTGGAGACTACATGGTCAGGATGACGCCGAGCGTCTTGTCAGGATGCGAAATCAACATGTCCGCGGCCTGGTCCACATCCTCAATCTTCAGGCGGTGGCTAATCAGGGGCAGCACATTCAGGCGCTTTTCCGCCATCAGCTTCACAAGTTCGGCGGCATTGCGCTGGCTGGTGAACTGCACAAAAACCGCAGGATAGTCCTTGCCGTATTCCCAGGCGGAATCGTGGTATCCGCA
>JAFYGL010000081.1 GCA_017543165.1 Victivallales bacterium
CGGAAGAAAACGCCCATGCGGAAGCAGACCAACGCCAGGCAATAGCCCACCAGCAGTTGGAAGCCAATGGCGATGCATCCCCACTTGCGGCTCCCCATTTCACGCCAGATGGTGGCGATGGCCACCAGGCATGGCGGGAAGAAGAGGTTGCATACCATGAAACTGAAGGCTATCAGCTTTGCGTACATCTCCCGCATGGCAGGTTCGGTGATGGAGGCTGGCACCATTCCCGCGAACAGGGCCTGTATGCCCTTGAGCGTGCCGCCCGCCACGTCAGGCGAAAGCAGCGCCAGCGTCGCGGTGGCCTGTTCCTTTGCGATTTCAGCGGAAACGCATGCCACGGCGCCTTGCCAGTTGCCGAAGCCCAGTGGCCTGAATATCCAGGCGAAGCACTGCCCGATGTCATGAAGCATGCATTGCTCCAGGCCTTCCGCGCTTTCTGGGTCCAGCAGGTTGAAGCGCCAGTCGAAGTGCATCAGTAGCCAGAGTACGAGGCAGGCTGCGAAGATGATGGTACCTGCTTTGATGGCATAGCCTTTGCCGCGTTCCCATGTGTGGATGAGGACGCCCTTGAGGCTGGGCATGTGGTATGCGGGCAGTTCCATGACGAATGGCGCCGCCTCGCCAGCGAATGCCTTTGTCTTCTTCAATGCAATGCCGCCCAGGATGACGATGGCAATGCCGATGAAGTACATGCTTGGTCCCACCAGGTTGCTGTCAGGGAAGAAGGCCGCGACTATCATGGCGATGATGGCAACCTTTGCGCCGCAGGGCAGGAATGTGGCGAGGATGATGGTCATGCGGCGGTCGTTCTCATTTTCTAGTGTGCGTGTCGCCATGACAGCGGGCACGCCGCAGCCAGTGCCTACCAGCATGGGTATGAAGGATTTGCCTGAAAGGCCGAAGCGGCGGAATATGCGGTCCATGATGAAGGCGACACGCGCCATGTAGCCGCAGTCCTCCAGGAAGGCCAGGAACAGGAACACAATCAGAATCTGCGGCAGGAAGCCGAACACGGTGCCGACGCCGCCGATTATGCCATCCAGAATCAGGCTCTTGAAGAAGTCGTTGGCGCCGATTTTGTCCAGGAATGCCTCCACCAGTCCAGGTATGCCAGGAATCCACAGGCCATATTTGGAAGGTTCAGGTTCGTTCTCCTCGGCAGCCGCCTTCTTGTTCTCAAGATAGGCCTCGTAGCCGATGATTTCCGTGTGGTCGATTTCACCGCTTTCCTCATCCTCGAAATAGACAGGCACCTTCAGCAACCTGGCAATTTCTGGATGCTCAATTTTGAACTCCTCTTCTTCTTCTTTTGCTTCGTTTTCAGGCTTGGGACCAATCTTCTTTGCGGCTTCGAAGAGGGCCTGCTTTTCAGCGGCGTCCTGTGTCAGCAACTTGATATACAGGGTGGCCTGCTCCTGGTCAGCCGCTGCAGCAGCCTTTTCTGTGGCGGCTTTCACAAGCGCCGCGGCCTCCTCGGCCTCCTTGCCAAACGCCTCCGCCTCTTCCATAGCCTTGGCATACGCGGCCTCGAACTTCTCCACCCGCAACTTGGCGTCCTCATAGTCGCCAGAGACGCTTTCCCAAGTCTCGGGCTCGAACTCCGCCACTGTGGCCTTTTCCTCGTATTCAGGCTCTTCTGGAAGCGCCTCGCCCTTTGCCCAGGCCTTTGCGCATGCCAGTTGCCAGGCCGCCTTGGCCTCTGCATTCGCCGCCTCGATTTCTTCATTCTTCTCGGCAAGTGCCGCCTTTGCGTCAAAGGCCTTCTCTGCGGCGGCATTGCGCTCCTTGACTTCCTTCGATGTGAAGAGTGCGCTGTCAGCTGTCCATGCCACGAACCAGCCATCGCCGAACACACCGTCGTTTGCCCAGTCTGTCATCCAGGTGCCCACTGTGGAGACGGATATCCAGTACATGAACCAGATGATGATGGCGAAGATTGGCAGAGCCAGCACGCGGTTGGTTACCACATGGTCAATTTTGTCCGACAACGACAGGCTGCCAGGTGTGGCCTTTTTCTTCACTGTCTGTTCAATCAACTTCTTGATGTAAGCATAACGCTGGTTGGTGATGATGCTTTCTGAATCATCCTCCATCTCCTTTTCGCAGTCCTTGATATGCTCATCCAGGTGTGAGAAGAGTTCCTTGTCCAGATTCAATTCCTTGAGGACCTCCTCGTCACGCTCGAATATCTTGACTGCGAACCAGCGCAGGTTCTGCTTGTCAACTTTCTTGTCAATGGATTCCTCAATATGAGCGATGGCATGTTCCACGGAGCCTGAGAATACATGCGGGCGTTCCCCGCATTTGCCTGAATTGGCGATTTCCATTGCCTTGTCCGCCGCTTCCTTGCAGCCATCCCCGTTCAGTGCGCTGATGGGCACCACTGGGCATCCCAATGCCTCCGACAATTTCTCCAGTTGAATCTTGTCCCCGTTTTTCTTTACCAGGTCCATCATGTTGACGGCCACTACGGTGGGGATGTTCAACTCAAGAAGCTGCGTGGTCAAGTACATGTTGCGCTCGATGTTCGTGCCATCGATGATGTTGATGATGGCGTTTGGCTTGTCGTTGACCAGATAGCGCCGTGCCACGACTTCCTCCAGCGTGTATGGCGAAAGCGAGTAGATGCCAGGCAAATCCTGGATGATGACGTCCTTGTGCCCTTTCAGACGCCCGTCCTTTTTCTCGACTGTCACGCCAGGCCAGTTGCCAACATATTGCGCACTGCCCGTCAGTTCGTTGAACAATGTGGTCTTGCCGCAGTTCGGATTACCTGCCAATGCTATTTTGATTTCCATTGTCATCGCTCCTATTATTTCCTTTATGCCTCGACCTCTATTGCCTCCGCCTCAGCCTTGCGCAAGGACAGTTCGTACCCACGCACTGTCAACTCCAGCGGATCCCCCAGGGGCGCTACTTTGCGGACAGTTATCTCAACGTCCTTCGTTATGCCCATGTCCATGATCCTGCGCTTGAGTTTTCCATCGCACGCCAGTTTGACAACCTTGACAGTTTGCCCAATCACCGCATCTTTCAATGTCATACTATTTCTCCTTAATGTTATTGTATGGACAGTGGACTGTGGACAGTGGACTGTGGACTGTGTGGAAGCTGTTGCTAATGTTATGATTATGTTCATCTTTA
>JAFYGL010000082.1 GCA_017543165.1 Victivallales bacterium
ATAGCAAAGTGCCAGTTCGTATGTTGAGAACTGGAATGCCCTGCTTTTTAGGAACATTTCTATCTCTTTAAGTGTAAATGGCTTGAGCATGATTTGACGCGTAAGACGGTTGTGCAAGCCTCCATGGTTCATAATGAGTTTGTTCATCATCCAGGAGGTGGCGGAGCCGCACACTACAAGCATGATGTCATGCCGTCCAGAAGCCCAGCCATTCCAGAATCCCTCCAGTGCCTGAACGAAATACGACTTGGGCGTGTCCAGCCAGGGCAATTCATCCAGGAACACTACCTTTCGTCGCTGACGGAGTCTTGAAAGATATGCTATCAGGCATTCAAATGCCTCTTGCCAGTTTTTTAATGCCTCTGGAACTTCAGCACCAACCCGCCTCAAAGAGTTTCTAAAGTTCTCAAGTTGCTGGACTGCACTGCTATGCGCCAGACCTGAAACTGAAAAACTCAACTTGCCCTCGAACAATTCCCGTACAAGAAATGTCTTGCCTACACGTCGCCTACCGCAAACTGCAACAAATTCAGAAGAACCTGACGAGTATAATGTCATCAGTGTCTTCTGTTCCCTTTCTCGTCCAATAATTCTCTGTTTCATGGGATATTTCTCCATATTGTCAATTCTTAGGCAACGCAATATCATAGTGCCAAATGCGCATTTTTCCAGTGAAAAACATAAAAATAGCCAGCCAAAATCCAATAAAAAACGTGATTTTGGCTGGCTATTTTATGGCGCTGGTGTATAGAGCACCTCTGCGTTAAAAATGCTCAGCAGGATTGCACTTGTACACAATCACTGGCTTGTCTGCTTCTGCGACGGTGATGCTTGCGCTGTCCCCAGTGGCAACATTCAATGTGGCGCTCCACAGTTTTTCGGGATACATGCCATTGAGGGGATACATAAGTCCCTTGGAATAGATATGGGTATCGTGCCTCAATGCAAAAAGTGATATCTCCTGTCCCTTGACAGTGGGAAATACCCCATGTCCAAATACCACAAAGAACTCTCCTTCGTCGGTGACCATGCGGATGGTGGGCATTTGCTCGGCAAAGTCGGCAAGCAAGGCAATGTTGCCGAGGGTGTGATCCTCCCGTTTGCCTGTCGCCCCCAGTATGACAATTTCATTCCAGCCCTGTTCAAGGCAGTACCTGAATGCCTTGCACAGGTCGTTGGTCTCCTGCTCTGCAATGTGATGCACCCTGCCCTGGTATTTTCTGCAAAGTTCCTGTGGAAAACTGTCCAAGTCGCCTATGATGACATCTGGCTCGCCGCCTCTGGCAATATATTCCAGCGCCGCACCGTCACAGCACACCACCTTGTCCGCATTGGCAAGCAATTTCAGCGGCTCTGTGCCAGCGGGATACGTTCCATTTGCCAGTATGACAATCATTCCACCCGCGTCAATTCAAAATAAAGGTCCTTTCCTGCCAGCGGATGGTTGCAATCGACCAGCACGTATTCTTCATTGATTTCAACGATGGTGCCTGGCGAAGGCTCGTCCCCGTCCTGCGCCAATTCCACCGTCATTCCGATTTCTGGCTCGCAGTCAAGTTGCAGCATATCCAAAGGCACCTCGAAGAACAAATCGCCCTGCACTGGACCAAATGCCTGGCTGGGCCTGAGATGCACATTCCTGCTCTCGCCTGGCTTCATTGCCAGATACGCCTTCTCCAAGGCGGGAAGCACATCCTGGTTTCCTGCGAAAATCTCCACAGGCTCGCCATTCCTTGTAGTCTCCAGCTCATTGCCTTCGCTGTCCCTGCAAGTATAATGCACCAGCATTCTGCTTCCTCGCGTCTTCATTTATCAGCCGCCTCCCCATTTGCGAAGGTGCTTCTTGCGTATCCTGATATTCTCTGGCGTGACTTCAACCAGTTCATCATCATTGATGAATGCAATGCAATCCTCCAGAGTCATCTTCCTTGGCGGTGTCAATGCAATTGCCTCGTCTGAGCCCGCTGCCCTTATGTTGGTCAGTTTCTTGGCCTTGGCGGGATTCACGATAAGATCCTCTGGACGGCAATGCTCGCCAATGACCTGCCCTGCATAGATGTCAATGCCAGGCCCGATGAAAAGCGTTCCCCGCTCCTGCAGGTTGAACAATGCATAGCCAACGGACTTGCAGGTCTCCATGCACACCATTGCGCCGCGCAATCTGTGCTTGATTTCGCCAGCGAACGGCTTGTAGCCATGGAAGATGTAGTTCATCACGCCAAGCCCCTTGGTGTCAGTCAGGAATTCCGACCTGTATCCCAAAAGGCCGCGGGTGGGCACAATATAGACCAGGCGCGTCATGCCGTTGTTGGAGGACATGGTCTGGATGATGCCTTTGCGCAGCCCCAGTTTCTCCATGACAGGCCCCACGTATGCATCGTCCACATCCAGCGTCAATTCCTCGTAAGGCTCCAAGACGGTTTCACCCTCGTTCTTGAATATGACCTGGGGGCTTGTCACCTGGAATTCGTAGCCGCCGCGCCTCATTTCCTCAATCAGGATGGAGAGGTGCAGTTCGCCGCGTCCCTGTACGCAGAAGCCAAGTCCCTCGCCCAGCGGCGTCACATGCAATGCCACGTCAGACATTGTCTCGCGGCGCAGGCGTTCCTCCAGATGCCTGGAGGTGACATACTTGCCTTCCCTGCCCGCGAATGGCGAATCATTTGGAATGAAGTTCATTGAAATGACAGGCTGGTCAATCTCCATTGGAGGCAGCGGGCGCGGATTTTCTGGATCGGTATATGTGCAGCCTACGGTGACCTCGTCCATGCCCGAGATCGCCACGATGTCGCCGCAGCTGGCAGAGGTGACAGCAACCTTCTGGTTCACCTCAAAGCGGAACACATTGGTGATGCGGGCGGGCTTGATGCTGCCGTCCGTCATGGCCACCACGATTTCCTTGTTGATGTTCAGCGTTCCGCCAGTGATTTTGCCAATGCCCAGTCTGCCCAGATACGGGGAGTAGTCCAGGGAACTGACCATTACCTGCAATGGATCGTCAGACGAACCAGGCGGCGGTGGTATGCGCTTGATAATCTGCTCGCACAATGGCGCCAGATCCACCTTCTCGTCCTCCAGTTCATTTACGGCATAGCCGTCTCTGCCAGACGCGAACACCACTGGGAAATCCAGCAGTTCGCTGGGTGCGTCAAGCCTGACGAACAAGTCAAACACATCGTCAATCGCCTTGTATGGATCCGCGGCAGGCTTGTCAATCTTGTTGATGACCACGATTATGGGCAGATTCAGGGAAAGAGCCTTCTTCAGGACAAAGAATGTCTGCGGCATAGGACCTTCCTGCGCATCAACGAGAAGCAATGCGCCATCCGCCATCTTCAGGACCCGCTCCACCTGCCCGCCGAAGTCGGCGTGTCCAGGAGTGTCAATGATGTTAATG
>JAFYGL010000083.1 GCA_017543165.1 Victivallales bacterium
ATCAGCATTGTCTTGCCCGCCGCGTAAATCCCTGGATTCTTCTGTGAAAGCCCCTTCAGCTCGTTCAGGTTGGCGACCATTCCTTCCACCTTTTTCTGGATATCCGCCTCCGTGCGGAAACTCGACTGGGCATTGACCACAATATTGTCTATGTTCTTTTTCACGATGTCCATGGCGTCAGAATTGCCATGACAGGCTGCAAAGGCCGTGTCCACCAACTTGTGAGCCTGTTCACTTTTATCCGTGTCGTTGTATCTCACGTATTGAGCCTTGCATTCCTCGACGCTGGTATTGTGTTTTTCGGCCACCTGGTCGATGGCGGCCTTGACGGCCAGGATGCGTCTTGCGGTCAGGGGCCTTCCTTTCTCAAAATCATTCATCTTCATGGCATCCTTGACGCTGTCAGGTATGTTTTGTTCACCGCCGAACATCTTTGCGATGGATTCCTTGAAGATGGTACGGGTGTAGTTGTTGGCTTGCTTGGTTTCAGATGACCTGAAAAACAACTTGCTGAAAATAGATTCCGATGAGCCAGCGATGGAATGCGGCTTGCCATCGGGAATGAGAGGAGCAGTAGTAGCCTTGGCTATGCTGCCAGCCTTTGACGTCTGAGCAAATTCCACGAAATTCTGGAATTGCGCATTGTTGAAGAGATCTTGATTGCTGACACCGTATGGCATATTTTCTCCTTATGTTTAGTTTGTGATTTTGATTAAATTCCAATATGACTACACATAAAAAGAGTAAAAGTTACATAGCCATACTCAGAAAACCGATTTTGAGGGAGTTGCGTAATATAATCCCACCAGCCTATTTTTCTATATCGCGCGGACACGGTCCGCGCGTCAGGATGGAGGTAGAACAATACGCGGGCAAGCAACAATGTTCTTGCAAATCTGGGCGTCCAGTTCTGCGGAAACATTTGCGTATGCCCGCTGCTCCGCGCGCCGCGCGTCAGGATGAAGGTAGAACGATATTCAGGCAAGCAACAATGTTCTTGCAAATCTGGACACCCAGTTGTGCGGAAACATTTGCGTATGCCAGCCTGGTTGGCTACCTTCATCCTGACGCGCGGCCAATGGCCGCGCGGAAAAGCGTGCCGCAGAACAATCGCGCTGAAATCAGGAAACCCGCCTTTTTCTCTTTTTCGCCCTTGAAAGAAATTGCATTGTGTATAAATTGGGGAGTGCTATGGTTTTTACTGGAATCACACACTAACAAATGAGGAGAAGATGATGTTCAAACTTAGGGCGTTTTTAAGTGCAATTCCACTGCTGGGAATGTTGTTCGCGGCATCTGCAGAGGATGTTAAGTTGTTTTTGCCAGAGACGATTTATGCCGTGCCTGGCGTTGAGATGAATGTATATTTCAACAACATCGTGACTGTCATCAATCCAGCAAACTATGTGTTTGATGTAAATTGCCCAAAGGGCGTCAACCAATTGAAGCGCTGGTGCTTCACGCCAGAAGACGCGGATGTGGGCAGTTACGACTGGTCAATCCAGGTCATCAGCCAGAATGGCACAGTTGCCACTGGTGAAAGCAAACTGGTGGTACTGCCCAGGAATGCCGGCGAAGGCAAGAAGATTGCGATGCTCATGGTAGGCGCCAGCCAGACCAATGCGGGGCACTATCCGAACCGCGTGGCTGAATTGATGGCACGACCAGGCAATCCAGACTTCACGCCGCTGGGCACAAAGGGCGGCGGCCCTGGAAAGCACGAGGGATACGGCGGCTGGCGCTGGGAAAGCTTCCTGACACGCTGGGGATATACGGGAAACAGCAAGAATGACGGAATGCACCCAGACCGCCCAGTGGGCTTCAACAGCCCGTTCATGTTCCCCGCCAATGGAAACAAGGACGACAAGAACGGCGTCTTTGATTTGAAGCAGTATTTTGACAAGAAATGCGGCGGCAAACTTCCTGACATCGTCTCGTTCCAACTGGGATTGAATGACTTCTTCCTGGCAGATGACACCACAATTGCCGAGGTTACGGAAAAGTCCATCGCCAACATGGAGAAGCTGATTGCGGAGTTCAGGAAACTGGAGTCTGCGCCGAAAATCATGATATTCCAGCACATACCAGGCGCGGGGCAGGATGGCTTCGGCAAGAGCTACAGATGCGGCAGAACCAGCTGGCAATACCGCAAGAACCTGGACTACTACAACAGAATGCTGCTGAAGAAGGGCAGGGAGCTGAATGTGACCGTGGTTCCTGTTTACATCAACATCGACACGGAGAACAACTATCCATTGCTGGAGCAGCCAGTCAACAAGGATAATCCCATGACGATGCTGCGTCAGGACAATGGCGTCCACCCCGCAAAGGCAGGCTACTACCAGATGGGCGACACGCTCTATTGCTGGCTCAAATCCTTGCTTGCCGATAAATAATCACAGTATCCAAAACAAAGCTCAGCAGGGGAGGGGTGTCCGTCGGTCGTTAGCCTGGCGAAAGCTCAGCAGGGCGGAGGCGCAGCCCCCCGTCAGTCGTTGTTTTGAAATTATCTCTAGACATTATACCCAGAGGTGGAAATGAAACATTGTATTTTGGTTTTGGCATTGCTAGTCACGGCATTGGTGCAGTCTGCAGAAAAACTGAACATTGAGTTCAAGGAGCCTGTAACGCTGGACATTGCTGGAAAACAGTACAAGATTGACGGGCAGTTCCCCGAGGGGAAGGGCTTTGCCATCGGCGGCACTAGAGCATTCGCCGTGCCAGGCGCAAGTTTGGTAGGCGACAATTGCGGCTCTATGTTCTTCTCGTTCAGCATCGGCGAAATGCAGCCGCCACTCAACATACAAAGGCCATTGCTGACGCTTAGGACGGGCAGCCGCAAGTCCATTGCATTCAACTACTACAAGGACAAGGCATTGCAATTCTCCTTCGCGGAATTGACCCAGGGCATCCTCTTTGCGTTCCCTGAAAAACTGGTGGAAGGCAAGGTCTATGATATTGGCTGCACCTGGGACGGCAA
>JAFYGL010000084.1 GCA_017543165.1 Victivallales bacterium
AATCACTGAGCATAAGTGATAAATTTTAATATCATCCAATTCACAGTCCACAGTCCACTTCAACAACAGAGGAGAAATAAAAAATGATCATTGACATTCACGCCCATTGCTACCGCAAGGCCTACTTTACAATGCCAGGCAGAGAGCCCTGGCCAACACCAGAGACGTTGCTGCCCTTCTATGACAAATATGGCATAGACAAGGCAGTCATCCAGTTGCTCATAGGTCCTGAATTCTATCTGCCAACCACAAACGAGGACGCTTTGGAAATCGCTGAGAAGCATCCTGGCAGGTTCATCCCCTTCTGCAACATACACCCCCAGGCATTCGGCAACAGCCCCTTCACAAAACTGGAAAAAGTCCTGAAGCAATACAAGGATGCAGGCTGCAAGGGTGTTGGCGAAGTCATCTGCAACAAGCATTTCACAGACCCCTTCATGCAGAACTTCTTCAGGGCAATCGAGGAAACTGGCCTGCCAATGACCATACACATCGCCCATCGCGAAGGCGACTGCTACGGCATTATCGACGAGCCAGGGCTTCCTGAACTGGAAGAAACACTGCAACGCTTCCCCAAGCTGCGCATTCTGGGGCACTCAATGCCATTCTGGTCGGAAATCGGGCCGTTGAACACCGTGTACGACCGCACAGGCTATCCCAAAGGCAAAGTCACCGAGGACGGTGCCTTGGCGAAAATCATGCGCAGGCACCCCAATCTCTACGGCGATTTGTCCGCAGGTTCAGGTGCAAATTCACTCATGAGGGATCCAGACTACGCAGCCAAGTTCATGGACGAATTCCAGGACAGGCTCTGCTTCGGCATCGACATCTGCTCCGCATACCAGCATCCAGCGGACACATGGCTGCTGGACTTCATGAACAAGATGCTGGCTGAAAAACGCATCTCACAGGAAATCTACGACAAGATCATGTACAAGAACGCCGTGGCAATCCTGGGATTGTAACATTTCTTGTTTCTATCCAACGCTCTGTTCCTCGGGGAACAGAGCGTTAGTAAATAATCTGCCCTACTTCAGGCTCTTGACAGGCAACCTGAGTTCCTGCGTCGGAATGGGCATCGTGGTGTATTCCTTGCCCTCAAAGTACTGGCGCACCTGCGTCGTCATGCAGCAGGTCATCTCCGAACGTGGATAGTCTTCCCCCTCAGTGGTGCTCGCGTTGAGTTTCGCCAGCTCCTCCAGGCTGATGCCGTATATCCTCATCACATCATCATAGCATTTGCGTATCTCGGGATTACCCGTCCGTTTTGTCAAAGTGGCCAGAGTCCAGAACGCATTGGCAATGACGGAACTGTCATCGAACATGGGCACCACATCAGGTATCACTGCCTTGGTGCAGTGCAAGTGCAGGCGCTTTGCCGCAGGGACAAGCTGCTTCATGTCATTGGATTTTGTCTGCCCCAAGGCCCATGCGGCAGCCGCCCTTTCCTCACCTGTGGAGGTTCTCACCGCCTTCAGGCGCGCCACTAGTTTCGGCACAAACACAGCCTGCGGGAAACGCCCCATTGCCTCGCATACTTCAGTGCGCACTTCTGGCGAATTTCCCTTTTCAAGCAAGCCAATCAATGCATTTTCAGAGCCTGGCAACTGAAGCCGCCCCATTGCGCGTGCCGCCATCTGCCGCACCAATTGCGACTTGCTGCTGGCAAACGGAATTATGACCTGCGCATACTCGCCCTGCCCCGCCAGGGACGCAAGTGCGTCCAGCGAGGCAGCCGCAATTTCAGGGCTGTCGTTCTGGTTTAGTTCAGTTGCAATGCGCTTCACAAGAGCCTTTGCCCCAATGCGCCTGGCTACATGCAATGAGTGAAAGCGCGTCATTTTCTCCGCACTTGAAGCAAGCCCCTCCTCCAGAAGCCCAGCCACATCGCACTTTGCCGCCAATGCAACAAAGGTCTCCTCCGCCTGCTGGCGCACGATGAACGAACCGTCATTGAAAAGCGCAAACACCTTTGATGCCGCGTCATCAGGCAGCGTTTCCACCATGGAAAGGGACTTCAGCGCAGCGATTCTCACTGAAGAAACATTGTCTTTCAACGCAGCTAGCAGCACCTCTGGATATTTAAGGCTGCCAGCACACTCGCAGAGTGCCTGCCTCACCACCACTTTCTTGTCCTTCACCAGTTTCATCGGGATTTTTGCGCTGGAAGGATGCCTGTCCTGGGCCAAGGCCAGCCTCATTTCATCCATGCCTGCAAGCGCCTCGTCAATCCACGCCTTCAATTGAGCATCCCTCTTGCTCTGGGCCAATGCCGCACGAAACGCGTACAACTGCACTTCTTGAGAAGACGACTTGCGAAACTCAAACACACGACTGCCCAGGGCATCGGCAAATGCATCCTTCGCGGCAAATGCGTTCCAGGCGGTCTTTTCCAGCAATGCATCGCCATGGCGCTGCTCTGGCGTGCCTATGAACGGCATCAAAGGAGCCGCCTTGGCCTCTGGATGCAGGCAATACAGCCTCATGGCCTCCAGCGCAACAGCGGGCGCCTCGTCCTTCAGCAATTTCTCCAGCAAGGGCAGTGGCACTTTCTCTGGCTCCATCTTGTGCATAAAGCGCAATATGCTTGCCCGCAGTTCGCTGTTCTTCTCCTTTTTAAGGCAGTAGTCCAGCAGGAAATCCCTGTTGGCTGGAATGGGGGCGGCGGCAAGCGCGGAATAAATGCGGCGGCGATTTGTCACATCCCCGCTGGAAATCAGCTGCCGCAAGTATGGATACATTGCCTCCTCAATGGTATATACTGCTGGCTGCTCCAATTGCTGGTTTGTCAAAGGCCCTTTTTCCCAAAGTGGTCCCCAGAAAGGGAACAAAAGCACTGCTGTTGTAAGTAGTATGGATTGCATTGGATTACCTTGTTTGTTATACAACGGCGGGGACGCCGTCGCCACTACCCGACGGCGGGGACGCCGTCGCCACTCCTTATTTTTGTTCGCGGAAAATGAAATGCACCTTGATGGCGGAGCCAATAAGCATGACAGCCGTCAAAATGCAGGAAATATAAAGATGGTTCACCCATAGCCTGTTGCCGAACAGTTGTGGCAACTGCGCTGCGAATGACTTGTCCAGCGTAATGTCCAACGCGGCCATGAATGGATTGAATATCAGGAACGCGGCCTGCACTTCGCCGCTGACACGGCTGCCGAACATCAACACGCCAAGGGACAATATGCTCAGCGCCAGCGCAAAGCCATAGCTGACCGAAGAGGCAATGCCCGTGGTGGGGGACAGGCAGGATGCAAACAATCCAGCGGACGTAAACATGAGGCAGGACATTATGAGCACGGCCACCCACGCAAAAACACGCCAGTATCCGCTGAAAGCCTCAGTCAGTTTGCCAATCGAGGCGCCAATGGCGCTGAGGCTGAACGAGGCGGGCATCGTGCCGCTCAAATCAGGCACGCCATTGCTGTCCAGCAAGGCAAGCACCAGCAGCACAGGCACGCTGCTCAGCAGGAATATCAGCACATAAACAAGTGCCGCCTTCATCTTGCCCAGCACGACTTTCAGGGGCGTCAGGGGCGAAAGGCGCAGTTGCAGCAAGGTGTCCGACATGCGTTCGTCCGTAATGCTGCCGCTGCTTACGGTCGGCGCCAGCAATGCCACCAGTCCCAGTTGGAATATGATTGCCACGGCGCGTATCTTGTCCAGTTCCGTATCGCCCACCTGCCGCAGAATCGCCACCAGAAGGCCCAGGCTGATGCAGATGCAGGCGGACAATGCACGGGCGATGAACCTGGGATTGCCGAATATCTTGCTGCGCAGTTCCGCCACGAACACGGGATTCCTGAAGTTGCCGATGGGCTTCTTGCGCTTAAGTGGGTCAATCAAGTAGAACGGCCATCCCAACTTGCGCTTCAGCATGGTCTTCTTGTCATCATATCTCTCCACAGTGGATTTGCTGCTCAAATGAGGCGGCGCAAAAATGAATTTGGCGAACATGCAGAAGAATATCAGGGCAAGCACCGCCATCGACACGATGAAAATCAGAAATACAGAAGAGGCTGAGGCCCCATTGAGTTCCGCCTCGTAGCGTTCGCCGAATTGCAGCGCGAACAATGCCTCGTAGGGGCTGACCGCGCGAAGGCGCAGCAGATACGGGCGCAGCAAGTCGGATTTGAACAATGCGTATGGCAGCCAGGTGGCACCAGCCAGCATTGCGACGCAAATGTATGTCACCAAAATGGAGACGTATGTCTTGCGGCAAATGGAACTGATTGCCAGGCCCAGCAGCCCGTACACCAGCGTAGATACGGCGACAATGGCCAATGCCTTCAACAACGTGGTTCCGCTTATGCCGCCGCTGAGCGCGCTGATGCTGGCCACGGGGATTGTCATTATGAACAGCATGTAGGATACGCCCAGGCTTCCGCACAGTTTTCCCACCATTATCTCGCCAGGTGTAAGAAGACTGGTCTGAAGCATGGCAAAGGTGCCGCGTTCCCGCTCCACAGTGATGGAACTGGCGGTGAATCCCGCCGTAAGCAGCAGCATGAACGTCAATTCCGCGCCAAGGAAAATCGTGAAAAGCTCATTGCTGTTGGCATCGGAGAACACACCGCTTCTTGGCCACAGCACATAGATTATGAATGACAGCGCAAATATGGACAGGGCACCCAGCAGCATGGTCTTCAGCGACCGCGCCGCCCCCTGGAATTCACGCTTCAATATGGGATTCTGAATTATCATCATACGTGTTTCAAGCAATCAATTCCTGTGTGTGACGGAAAGGAAAACCTCCTCCAAGTCGGCATGGTCTTCGCGGAACTCCGAGAGACGGACGCCGCCAGTCACCAGGCTGGACAGCAAATCAGGCAAATTGCCGCGGGCGCCATTATAGACGACATGAAGCTCGTTGTCATTGGCCTCCACGCTTTGCACTCCTGGGAAGGCCGCCGCAATCTGCTGCGCAATGTCAATGCCAGCCGCCACTGTCAGCACCAGCCTCATGCTTTCCTGCACCTGGCGCGTGACCTCATCCACAGTGCCGAAGGCTAGCAGGCGCCCTTTTTCCAGAATGCCAACCAGATCGCACACGCCTGCCAGTTCAGGCAGAATGTGGGAAGAAAGCATGATTGTCTTGCCTATGTCCCGCAGCCTGATGATGGTCTGCCTCATCTCGATTCTGGCGTATGGGTCCAGGCCCGCCGCTGGCTCGTCCAGAATCAAGACCTCTGGATTGTGGAGCAGTGTCTTTGCCAAGCCTATGCGCTGCGTCATTCCCTTGGACAGGGAGGATACCTGGTAGTCTATCATATTCGCCGAATTGGTGATTTCCAGCACCTCGGCCACCCTCTTCTGCCGTTCTTTCACGGGTATGTGGTATGCAGCGCAGAAGAAGTCCAGGTACTCCCACACGCTCATCTGGTCATAGACGCCAAAGTTGTCTGGCATGTAGCCCACGATTTTCTTGATTGTGGAAGCGCTGGAAGGAGTGACCTCAATGTCGTTTATGAATGCCTTGCCCGAGGTCTGCTTGTAAAGGCCGCACAATATCTTGATGGTGGTGGACTTGCCAGCGCCATTGGGGCCTATGTACCCAAAGATCTTGCCCTTGGGTATCTCCATGCTCAAATCGTGTATTCCGCGCCCGCCGCCGAAGTCCCGTGTAAGATGTTCAATTCGTATCATCGCCTTATCTCCGTATCATTTCCTGTTGACCACTGTTGCCGAAAATTCCGTTATCTTCCAGTAATTCGTCCTCGCACCGCCGACGGCACCCATGCCGTCCTGGGTTCGAGTCATCTTCAAATGCACTTCGAGGTTGCTTTCAATCGGCGAGAGAACCTTCGTCCCCTCTGTCTTGAAGATGTACGTATTTCCCTTGCGGGAGGAATAATCCAGTTTCTTTCCATTGCATGCCTTTATGAATGGCTCGAATCTGACGTCATTGCCAGGCGCCAACACACTCAGGTCAATCCTGATTTCCTCAGGAGACTCGACGGCATATTCCGCTGGCACATGGAACAAGACACACAAATTGCTCCCACTCATATTCGAGGTGGGCACCTGCATCCACTCACCATCGTTGTAAAGCGTCCGCAGTGATGAATCCTGGGAAACCTGCATCTGGATAATGTCGGAACTTACTACTTTCGGCACCTCGTCGCATGCGACCTCGGCCTGCACCATGACGATGTCATAGTCATAGACGCCGTAACTTTCGTCATTGACGGGACTGGGCCTAAGCAGGCATTCCTTGCCTGGAGGATTGGGCCTGACCAAGGCAAGGCATGGCCCCTTCTTGGGCAAAGCGGCAATATAATTAGCCACGGAAAGCAGAACCGTATCCGCCTCTATATGCTGCGTCATCCCCGTGTCTCTAACAAAACCGCCGCTGACTTCAAGGGTGCGTGTACCATGGCTTGTCACCAGCAGAGCACGCCTTCCAGCCTGCAATTCCTCAGGCAGTTTCCAGTCCCGCAGGCGCAGGCCTTCCTCGCGCATGTCCAGCACAGGCATTTCATACAAGGGCTGACCCGCCTTCTCAGTGGAACTTAGCCATAGCACTGAGCGGGGACGCATCTTCTGGAAGGACAGTTTCTCCAGATATGCGCTCTGCCCTTCCTCCGCAATCCAATTGCCAACCTGCGCCATATTTGAACGCACCAAGAAAGTACGTGGCTGCTGCGGACGCAGGAATACATGCTCCGATGAGACGTGCGCCTGCGCCTGCACATCCTTGCTTGCCAGCATGAGGCTGTTGTTCTGCGAGGCGCCACGAACGCCATTCCATGCCGACACGGATACATTGGCGGTGGAAAGCACGGCCTTGCTGTCCGCAATGCCAGAGGCCCGCGCCATGATGAAAATGGTCATCACAATGCCAAACGCGCAGGACACCAGCCATCCCAGCGCCTGGCGTTTCATAAGCACAGCCGCCAGCATTATGCAGAGCACCACTATTATGTAAACCACAAGCAGCCCTCCCACAAATCCAGCAGAGGGAATGGAATAGCCATGCAGCATCTGCAAGGTGTCATTGACCTTGTTTGTGTCGTAAACCGCCTGGTTCGCGGGTACATAGCCCGAATTGAACATGATGAACTTCCATACAGGCAGAGTGAAACGCTCGTCCATCGCGCAAATTTCAAAGGGATTGAATGTGCAGGCGATAATCTTGCCGCGCCCGAAATACCTGGAGTATGCGTATGCGGTTCCGTTCTGGCTGAGGATTGGACGGCCGCCCTTCCTCGGAAGCACATTCAGCATGACATTCACTGGGCGGGCAATCTGCTTCCCGTCCCCGTCAAAGTCCTGGCTTTCCTTCAATGACGTCACGCCAAACAGCCGTGCCACGTTGGAATAGGTCTCCGACTGGCGCAGGCTCACTGGCTCGAAGGGCAGCAGTTGCTCCAGCACAGTGCCCTTCATCTTCAAGGATGCTTCAGGCATGCCTATGAGAAGCGTCCCGCCCATTGCCACGAAATCCACAATCGCGCTCAACTGAGTCGTGGAATAGTCCTCCAAATCCGCGCCAAGCAATACCAGCATGGACAAGGCGCCGTAATGCCCCCAGTGCTCTGGTGCATTGCTTGCCCTGAATGAAACGAATGCCGACCTATATGGCAGTTCCTTCATTTTCTGGACCTTGCTGTAGCCCCTCAAATCATATTTGTCATTGAGAATCCCTATGCAAAAATGATGCAGGGACTTGACTGGAGGCATCGGGCTTTCCTTGTAGATGGGCTTGCCCTTGTGCAGGCACTCCACCTTGTAGCGACCTGAATCATTCAGATACAAATGAGCCACACCTTGCACAGAGGACTTGGCAGGAAGCCTGATTTCCCTGGAATAAATAAAGGGCGTCCCGCTTTCGCTGGACAGTTTCAGCGTGACCATTTCTGCCGTGGCATCGGGATTTTCCATCTGCCACTCAAGCCGCCCTATGCTGTTGCCAATGTTGAATGCACTGTTCCCCTGCTGTATGGTAACTACACGCACCTTGGGCACTGCAAACGCCTCTATGCAAAATGCTATCAATAACAGCAATGCAAAATGTGACTTTTTCAATCTCATAAAAGATTATTTCCAACCGAATTTAATATGCACCAAAGTATATGCCTTCATGTACTTCTTTGGCAAGGTAATCGACACCTTGTCGCCATCCAACTTCGCCTCCAGCGGAATGCGCCTATCGAAGTCTGGTGACACGGCATGCGCAAACACGGCGGCAGGCAGCGATTCACCAAGGAAGACATCAAACTTTATGTCCTCTTTTATTTCAGGGAAGAATGGTTCTGGCAGGCAAGGGGGTATCTTCTCGCCTGGTTTCAGGCGGGAGCCGCTTGCGTTCAGGAAATGGACGACATAGTGCCCGTCCTCCTCGAAAAAGCCTGTCAGCACACTTTCAGGCGTGTTGCCTGCATTCCAGCAACTGTAGTCCCTCTCCTGCAATCCAATTGCCTCCGCCAGTTTCAAGTGCAACTTGACTGCGGCCTCCTGACACACAGGATACCTGTAGCCCTCGAACACGCTGTTTACCATCTGCTCAGGCACCCAGATTGTATTGCCAAAGTCCAGCGGCGTATAAACCACATGCCCCTTGCCATGCTTGACAAAGTACATCGCCGCCTCTGGCCTGGCACCTTCCTTCAGCGTAATTTCACCCAATTTCCTCATGTTCTTGGGCACTTTCTGCACGCGGACGCCTAGCACTGGCTTCTCGAACACGTATTCCCTGCCCTCCAAGGTCATCCTTGGATATTGCACATTCCTGCCGAACACTGGCGTCATGCCGCCGAATACATCGGAAAACGCCCACTTCTTGCGAAGCACGCCGTTGCCATCCTTGAATCCAGCACGCAAGGACAGGAAAAGCACTCCCCCGTTCTCTGCGAACTTCAGCGATTCTGCCACTTCTTCATCCGACATGCACAGGTTGTTGTTCATCATAAGGACCTTGTACTTGGAAAGCGTCTTCTCGTTGAAGTTCACATTCGTGATGAAGTCATGTTCCAGATGCATGTCATTCATCACCATGGAATAGCCAAGCACGGAATTCACGTACGGCGACAACTGCGGCCAGTCCCTGCTGGTAGGCGAGAAATAGACCGCAATCCTGGACTGCGTCTTCGCCTTGCGCCTGTCCATGTCGCCTTTTTCGCGGGTGAAAAGCCTATAGTCGGCATTGCCAGGCTTCAATGTGGGATGGGGGGACATGCCCCAGGTGCTCTGCCCGTTGATGTTGTTCAGCGCCCAGCCGAAATACGCGTTATTCCAATAGTCGCCGCCAGTATAGACCTCGCCGTACACAGGCAGGCCAAAGGAATGGTGGAAATAGTTCTTCAGGCGACGGAACGCCGCCACGCTGCGATACACGGCGAATATGTTTCTGGGCATGATTTCAGTGCCGATATAGTCCCAGCTGCGGGCAATATGCTCGAATGCAACCGCATGGTCCAGAGTGCCGTATGTGGAGGTCAGTCCATGGTGCGTGGTATAGCCCATCCCCACGAATTTCTTGTTGTACTTGCTGCATCTCACCTTCACATCGTACATTGCGTCCCCCACGCATTTCTGGCGCCATGCCATCCACACATGCCACAGTTCGCTGTCCCTGTTGTACAAATCGGGGCTGTTCTCGTCCATGGGCAGATACCATCCAGTCTCCTGGTGGAATTTTTCGCGGCAGTCCGCGCAGCCGCACACTTCGGAGGTATGGAAGCAATACTCGTCAATCATGATGCCGTCCAACTTGCAGTCCCGCACGATTTCCTCCACCTTGTCCAGGAATATCTTCTTCATCTCCTTGTTGTTGAGGCAATATCCCCGCAGTGGGAGATGGGTGTCAATGGTCATAAGCAGGCTTGGCATGGTCTCCACCAGCACCCTGAAACCTGCGTCAGGATTCCACAGCAGCGAAAAATCAATATGGTCCATCACCAGCATTCCATTGTCATGGGCCATCTTGCCGAAGTCTTTCAATACCTGCTTGACACGGGGCAAATGCGCTGGGTAGGTATGCCTGCTCAGGAAGCCGTTGAACATAAGCACCCGCGCATTGCTTGCCTTCAGTTCCTCAATGCGCCTATGGCAGTCCTCCTTCCTGGCAAATTCGGTGAAGGCCCCCTGGTTCCCCATGCCAATGGAAGTGACCGTCGCATCGTAGCGCCAGTCCTCCTCCAGGTTGTCGAATTCCGCATGGCAGGTAGGCAGTTCATACGCCTTCGGACGCCCCGCCTTCTCCTTGCCTGGCTCTGGACGAAGCAGCGTCTCTATCTTGACGCTGTACTTGGGTTCTGGGGAATAATACTCGCTGTGCAGCAGCACAGAAGGATATGGGGCGGCCTTTCCCACCCAGAAGCCGCGGCGGAACGTGTAGTCCTCCTGACTGCTCTGCAAAAGTTGGTCGCCGAATGTGGAAATGCACCAGTTCCTGCCAGCGAGGCACAGTTCCGCAGTGCCTTCCTCAACCCAGGCGCCAAAGGTGATGGTCTTGACTGTGCCTGGCGCCACCTTCACGCCAGAGGCCTGCACCTTGCCGTCGCACAGCACGTCAAAGGGACCCACCTCCTCATTGCCCGCGGAGGACGCCACTGTCATCAGGTGGAAGCCAGGCCTCATTCCCGACACGCGGAAAACTCCCTTGCCGCCGCCATGCACAGCGGAGTAGAGTGCGCCGCTGGCGGCGTATTTGACCTGCTTCAGCCCCTTGGGCGCAATCCAGCCGCACTTGTATTCTGGCGAGTATTCCGCGACGCCCACATTGTTGAACATGCGCCCGCAGACGCTGTTGCCGAAGGCATAGTTGAACTCTGGCTTGAAATAGGAAAAATAGGTATATGAACGGTGGGAGTGCCTGATGTCGTATGTGGAGGGCTTGCCGCAGTATATAACAAGTTTTCCCTGGTTGTCACCCGCAAAGAAACGATTGTACTGTGGCACAGTGGGATTGCTTATCCGCAGCACATCCCTTTCCCTGCTAACGTACCAAAGCCCAACCACATGGTTCGGGCCATAGTCCGCAAAGCAATTTATGCCTTTTGGATTGCAGTCGATGGCGATGTCGCCCCACTTGGCGCTGATGAAAAGTATCTGTATCTTGTTTTCCAGAAGATTGTCATACCCGCCCTTGGTGAAAGTGCCGTATATCTCACTTGTCTTGCGTCCCCTGCCGATGATGGCCGTGTAAGACGCGCCTTCCAGGGTTTTCCATGGCAGTTCAATGCTGTAGCCTATGCCCTTGTCCGACTTTGTCTTGGAATAGGCGGGGAAACTGGTCTGCACATTCACTTCCAGTTCGCCTTTTGCAAAGGACAATTCGCGGCGGGACTTGTACCCGTCCACCTCGACGTATGAGTTATAGACCTTGGCGTCCCCTATTATCTCCACGTATTTCTTGCCAATGGAGTATCCCTGCTCGGGAAACAGTTCGCACCTTTCGCCGCTGATAATGGTCCTTCCATTGTACTCCAGGCGCAGATTATTTGTATCAACCAACTTAAGTCCCTGCCCAAACGCAAATGCGCACATCAGCAGCGCCAGCAATGTCAACCTCATTTCTTCTCTCCTTTGTCTAAAGAAGTCATTTCACGTATTTCCTGGCAAGCGCAGCCCCAATTGCCACGCACATCTGGCATGAGGTGCCCGTGCCCTGCTTTATGTCCACGCACTTTTCCGCACCCGCCTCCGCCGCAAAAGCACTACGCACCGCGGCGCGCCTGTCTTCAGGCACCAGCTGCAACGCCGCGTACAAGGCGCCGCACAAGCCCTCTGGCGCACGGCCGCCGCCAAGGTTGGCATATTCATCCACACGCTCGCCACCACCGCACATCGCCATCACGCTCTGCGCACAGTTGAGCCGCAATGGCGGCTGACGCAACACCGAACTCGCCTCGGCAAGAAGCTCTTCACTTACTATTCCCATAAAACTCCTTATATGTCAAAAAAGCAAAATCAAGCGATAAGTTAGCCCCCATACATCAAAATACAATGACAATCTACAGAAATTATCTCGACAGGGGGAAGGTTATCGA
>JAFYGL010000013.1 GCA_017543165.1 Victivallales bacterium
CACGCTCCTGGCGTGTTCCCGCCAAGGCAACCTGAGTGGGCGCCGATTGGGATGTGGGCGCTGAGGCGGCGCCCACTCAGGTTGCCTTAGCGGAAACACACATATAAAATTAGTGTGTTGCTCTTGGCGGTCTTCTCGCCTTGGCGCCCACATAAATACAAAATAGGAGAAATCAACATGTTCAAATTCGGCTTTTCAAAGGAAGACATCACACCCTGCTACGGCATCGGCCTCTGCGGCTACCTTAACCCACGCTTCAACCGCGGCGCATATGACCGCCTTGCATTGAAGGCAGTAGTTTTCCAGGATGGCGACGGCATCGCCGCCCTGGTGGAATATGACATCTGCCTGCTGCCAGGCTCCCTCTGCCGCAAGATAGAGGAAGCAGTGGCTGAAGCGCTGCCGCAGCTTGCAGGCAAGACCATCTATGCCGCCACCCATACCCACACTGGCCCCTACACTTCCGCCATTTTCAGCGACAACTGCACAGACCAGGCATACATCGACGAGCTTATCCAGAAGACAGTCATCGCCCTGCGCAACGCCGTGCGCGGCCTGGCGCCTGCCGAACTGTTCGCCACCACCACAGTCTGCAGCACCCTGGCATTCAACCGCCGCTACCGCATGAAGAACGGGAAGACACTCACCAACCCAGGCAAGTTGAACCCCGATGTGCTTGAGCCAGAAGGCAGCACCGACCCCCTCATACCCATCCTGGCGCTGAAGCAGGAAGGCGAAATACGCCTGCTGATTGTCAACATCTCCAACCATGCGGACACCATTGGCGGCGACTACGTCTCCGCCGACTGGCCAGGACGCATGGAAAAGGAAATCCAGTACCAGCTGGGCGTGGATGTCCCAGTCATCTCCATCACCGCGCCACAGGGCAACATCAACCACTTCAACATCGCCACTGACGCAGACCAGACCAACTACGCCGAGGCCTGCCGCATCGGCAAGGGCTACGCCGCCGCCATCCTCGCCGCGCTATATCAACTCAGAAAAGTGGACTTTGAAGGCATCTCCACAGAGAACATCACCATCGAGACCCCGTACATGACGGTCACAGACGAGGAATACGCCGAGGCCTGCAAAATCTACGAAAAAAACAAGGACGCCACCATGGAGCCTGGCAGGGACTTCACCAGCGAGGACATCGCAAAGGGCACCCCGTACGCCCAGAAATACTTCGCCAAGGCACTTATGGGATGCAGGGAAAAGGCCCCCAGGGAGCCACGTTTCGAGCAGATGGCCTCCATTAAATTCGGCGACAAACTGGCAATGGTGACGCTACCATGCGAACCATTCGTGGAAATAGGCCAGGCTATACGCAAGCAATCCCGTTTCCCGCTGACCATCCTTGTCGCACTGGGCATGGGCGAAATTGGCTATGTTGGCCTGCCCAACAACTACGGCAACGGCGGCTACGAAACCCTGCCCTCCGCAGGAAAGGCCTCCCAGTTCCTGGGCGAACAACTTATCAAACACGCACTTTCAATACTGTAGTTAATGTGTGCGCCCGCGTTTGCGTGGGCGCCGCCTCGGCGCCCACATATAAAACAATGAAAAACGTACTCGTCATATCCAATTGCAGGCTGGGCGATGCGCTGGTGATGATTCCCGCATTGCGCAGCCTGAAGGCACTGCCAGCCCGCATTACGCTTGCCAGCGAAGCGGCGGCGCATGGCATTGTGGCGGCGGAGGACATTCTTGGCGGCAGAAATTTGGTGGATTGCTTCGTGAAAATGTCCACTTCAGGCAGTTTTTTCGCCCGCTTTCTGGATAGATTGCGCTTCTTTGCAGGAATGCGCCGCGAAAAATGGGATCTGGGCGTTGTGCTCATGCCTCCCTGCCCGCCACTGACGATGCGCCTCGTCAAACGCCTGCGCACATATCTACGCCTTTGCGGATGCCGACAAATCATTGCGCCACAGGGCATATATGCAAACAAGCATGTGGTCGACATGATGCTGGACATGCTGTCCCAAAATGGCATCGCGCCCATTGCCGACGCAAGCCTGCCGCCATTGGAAAAGCCCGCTCCATCCCCGCTGCCCCTTGGCAAAAAATACATTGCAGTTGCCCCTGGCGCCAACATGCCAGTGAATTGCTGGAAATTGGAGAACTATGCCGCCGTGCTAAATCTCTTAACAGCAAAATACAATTTCACGCCAGTGTATTTCAGCGGCGAAAATGAAAGGAAGATATGCGAACAGCTCAATGAAACGGTGCCAGGCCACACTGTCATCGGCAAACCCCTTCCAGAAGTGGAGAGCGCAATGAGGCAATGCCGTGCATATCTAGGCAACGACACAGGGCTTGTACACCTGGCTGCCGCGCTTGGACTGCCCTGTTTATGCATATATTCCAACCGCAATCCCCACGGCATCTGGGAGCCATACACAACACACAAACTGATTTTCTATCCAGAGGACTGCGGCTGCACTGGATGCCTTAGACAAGACTGCGACAAGATGTGCATAAACAAAACCACGCCTGAAAAAGTGCTGGCCGCAATTGAATCCAGCCCGCTCCTGCCATGAACGAAGAAACTGACATATCGGACGCAAAATACAGACTGGTAGCGCTGTTCTCGTTCCTTGCTTTGTTCATCGGCACTGCAATCACAGCCTGCATTATAAGACACGTTCCCTCTCGCAATGCACTGGTGCTGCTCTTCTTTTCGCTGTTGCCAACACAAGGATTTTGCCTTGCCGCAATGCTGATTTCGCTTATGCCATTGTGGCGTCAATATGGTTTCAAAACAACTTTCAATATACCTGGCAAAATGCCTTCACTGCGTGAAAGCATCAAGCATATCGCAATCACACTGCTTGTTTTGTATCCCGCGATTGCACTGGTGACGCTGCCTACGATAAGGCTCTGCAAAAGGCTAGGCATTCCTATAATTGAGCAGACTTTTATCATATTGCCGCCAGATGCAAGCCCGCTGTACATAGCGTTGCTGGTATTCACAAGCACTGTCATGGCCCCTCTGGCAGAGGAACTGCTGATGCGCCTTATCCTATACAGAGCCATCCGCAGTTATTGGCAAGCAGGAGCATCATGCCTCACAGCCGCCATATTCTCCATAATGCATGGCTGCCCGCAATACACTCCAGGCCTGTTTCTGGTGGGCCTTGCACTGCATCTGGCGCAAAAAAAAGGCGGCCTGCCACTATCCATAATCCTGCATGCCGCCTTCAACGCCATATCCCTGGCAATGCGAAACTAGTGTCTAATTGCAAAGACTTTTGCAATTAGACACTAACTCAACGCAGAGGGCACATCAGGACGCAAAGTCTTTAATTCATCGTAAGCAAGGCCTCTTTGCCGCTCATGCCTGGCTTGACGCCTTTCGCGGCTGCCGCCTTGGAAACGCGCACCACCTTTGCCGCCAGCATGTCATCATAGTTGGCGACGCCAGTTACGACCGCCAGCGCATGCCCCAGTTTGTCCGCCGTATCCACGGAAAGATAGCCGCATCCCAGCATGCCGCCCTCGCCTTGTATCACTAGAATCGCACTGCCTGGCAGCGGTATGCAATCGCCACGGAAGCACTTTCCTGCCGATGTCAACGAGAAATTCTCCTTGATTACAACATTGTCCATAAAAAACCTCCAATATTTTTAATGTGGGCGCCGAGGCGAGATGTTTCCATGGGGCTGTTGCCATGCAAGGTTCTCCGCGCGGCCATTGGCCGCGCGTCAGGACGCGATGTTTCCATGCGGCTGTTGCCATGCAAGGTTCTCTGCGTCTCCGCGCCTCTGCGTTAAAAACTCCGCGCCTCGAATTCAGGGTTCGAGTTCGATTTCGTAAAGTTCCAGTGGTGTATTTTTCTTCGGGAAATCCAGGCGCATGCGGATGGTGCGCGTCTTGTCCCCAAAGTCATATTCCACCATGTATTTCTCCTTCTTGACGCTGGCTGGCGTCAATTTCTTCCATTCGCCGCGCTTGCGGATTGAGACCTGCACCTTTTCGTCCAGTGGATAGCCGTAGATACGCAACTTGCGGAATTCTGGCACCAGCCGCTGCACGAACGACATGTCGATGAAAGTATCGGCCTTGCTGTAGTTTTCCGCATTGCTCCAGGCAAATACATCGCGGGTGCCGTCAAAGAGTTTGTTTCGCATGCCAAGAGTTGTCCTGGGCTGGTTGGAACTGCTGATTTCAATGCGCAGGCCATTTCCAAGCAGCAGATTCGGACGGGACAGGCGTTCCTTGTCCAGTTGCGCTATTTTGTCCAGCACTGCCTTGCGTGAAAGCAGTTCCTCTCCCGCTGGCTCGGATGTGGCCACAATGCACTCGTATGGTTTCAGTTCAAATGCGTATTGTTTTTTTCCACCCTCCAGTTTTGCGCCCTCGGCGCGGAACAAATGCCATTGCTTTATCTTCGCAAGCCGCGCGTCGTCAATGGACAACTTCTGCGCTGTTGGCAGGAGATTCACCAAAATGAGCAGGTACTTGCCATTCCTTTCCAGCATGGCGGCATCGCAGGTGTCTGGCAGGTTGCAGTCCAGTTTGATGGTATTTCCCAAGAGCGTGATTGGCTCAAGCGCCCTCAGGGATGTCATCACATAGCGCAGCCCTTCGTAGATGACTGGCCTGTCACCAAGGTCGTGGTAGGCATACGGATAGATGAAATGCGCACCATTGGCGACGCAACTCCAGGTCTGGGATTCCAGTTCCTCGAATGTAGGATAGTCCGCATACACGCTGTTCCCCTTGTAGCTGAAGAACTGGCTCATGATGCCAGCCACCTTGTCCTTGCGGCCAGTGCTTGTGATCTGCGTAACGTAGTTCCGCACACGCTGTATGGGCACGTTGAGGAAGCGTCCGCCCTTGCCGTCCAGCATAGGCCCCGTGTATGGGTGCGGCACCAGAATGTCCGCGCAATCCAGATAACGCGCAGGCGCACGGGATGTAATCTGCAAGGGATGCCAGGGGTCCAGTTCCTTCACAAACTCGTACAGGTACTTCAGATATACAGGCGACACCTCGCGGCATTCTGGCTCATCACTAAAATAGTAGTATTCAAAGTCCTCGTTGCGGTGCTTTTCAATGAAGGCACGCATCACATCGTACATCTGCTGGCATGGCTTCACATCCTTGGTGGCCTCGCGGTATTCGATGTCCGCAATAAGGCGTTTTGGTTCGTTGACCTTGCGCAGCAGCCTGTCCTTGCCAGAAAGCCCCAGGTCATCCGCATCGGTCTTTTCATCCAGCGCCTTGCCGCCGCGGTAGTAGTGGGCGTAGATTAGGCGCGGCAGCTTTGGCTTGCCATCCACCACCAGCCAGCCATTTTCCACCCAGGCACCAGTATGCCCCGTGTCATTCCTGCTGTATTTGTAAATCGGGACATTCACGTTCTCGGTCTCCTTGCCAGGCAACGTAAGGAACAGATTGTGCTTTCCATCAGCCAGATTCTTCGTCTTGAAGGAGAAACTTGCCTTGCCGTTGACCACCTTCAGGCGTCCCGTCGCCTTGCCATCAAACTTCAGTTCCACGGTCTTCACATCTGGCAGCATCACCTCGATTTCGCCTGCAATGACGCTGCTGTCCTGCCCAGGATAGAATGTATCCCTGTATTCAGGGCGACTCAACCTCACTTTGACAGGCGTAAACTGCACCACCACGGTGTAATATCTCTCGCCGACCACCTTGCCTGCCTTCTCCAGCACCATAGAAATCTGGTTTCTTCCCGTGGATTTGAATTCCGCATCGGGTATGAACAGGCTGTTGACGCCGCTCTTCAGCACCGCCTCCACTGGCTTTGCCTTGTCTCCAATACCCTGGCATTTCAAGGTGTATTTGCCTTCCTTCAAGGTGCTTATCTCCACGGCAAGCGTACCCTTGCAGACGCCGTCCTTCATGGCCTCAGCCGACAGTACCGCGCTCTTTATCCACACTTCCTCTTCAGGGCGCTTCTTTGGGAAGCCCTCCATC
>JAFYGL010000085.1 GCA_017543165.1 Victivallales bacterium
GATTCAGGTATTCAAGATTACGCCAAATCATGGTAGCCTCCTGAATACGGTTGCAGCCAGAACCAGGGCAAGCGCCTGGCAAATGAAAGCCGCCAGCATGAAGGGCTGGCACAATTCCTTGTAGTCAATGTAGCTGGTGGATTCCACCTGGCTCTTCTCCAGCTTGTCAATTTCACCATACAATTCGCGCAAGGACTTTGCGTCCCAGGCCTTCTTGCAAAAACCGCCCGTCGCCTGGGCAATGCCTTCCAGTTCCCGCAAATCAGGTGGACGCGTCATCACGCGGCGCAAGCGGTTGCCGTATTGCTGATAGGCATCGCCTGTAATCGTAACCACATACAACTTGATTCCCCATTTCGCCACCATCTCGCCTGCCTGAGCCACAGTCCTGCGCCCGCAGTTGTTCTCCCCGTCTGTAAGCAGTATTATCACCTTGCTCCGTATCTTGTAGTCTTCCTTTGCCTTTTTGGACTGCTGCCTCAGATTCTCCTCAACTGTATGCAGGCGGGCCGCCGCCAGCATCAATGCATCGCCTATGGCGGTGCCGTCCTCCTCCTGTATTTCAGCCATTTTCACTGTATTCAGGAATGGGCGCAACACCTCGTGGCTCAAGGTGAGCGGGCATATCGTATCCGCATATCTGGCGAATGCAACCAGTCCCACCAGGTCTTCCTTCCTGCCATTCATGTCAGTTCCATTGCCGAACACGAAGTCGTTGAATACCTTCTTTGCCAATTCAAAGCGCTGGCGAGCGCTGCCGCCGTCCTGCATGAACAGGCTCATTGACGTTGAACGGTCAAGAAGCATTTCAATTGCCACGCCCTGGCTTATGTTCTGTATCTTCTCATTGCCCGCCTGCGGACGCGCCAGGGCAATCACAAGCAGCAGAAACGCAAGCAATTGCAATGCCAATGGCATGAAGGAAAGACGCACCCGCCAGGAAACACCTGCCTCCTTGACGGCAGCAAGGGACGAGAACCGCAAGGTGCCACGCAGAAAACGCCTGCGCAAAGCATAGATTATGCAGGGCAGCAAGAGCAGCAGGAAGGCCCACGGCATTTCAAAGCGCATCATGGCTGTACCTCCTTGCCCTCTGGCCCGCCTGGTGCAGGAATGGTGGCCTGCACAAAGTCCCTGCAAGACGCATAAGTGCCCTCTATTTCCTGCTGCCGTGGAATCTGCGCGGCAAAGCGCACCAAATCGCAGTGCGTAAGGAACTGCTCCAGTTGCGGCCTGTACTTCGCCACTTCATTGGAGGCAGCCCTGGCCTTTTCCAGAAATTCCTCCGTGGTCAATTCTGGTGCACGTATCAGGAAACGCCCCTCGATATAAGTCCTCAATATAGACTGGATTTCATTGTAATATTCCATGACAAGCCCTTTTTCAGGAAGTCTTTCCTCCATGAGCCTGTCCAATTCCTGCTGTGCAATCACCCATGGCGGCAAAGGTGGCGGCGGCAACGCGGCCTTTTCACGCCTTTTCCTTATGATGTATCTGGTCAATAGCACAGCAAGGCACAAAGCGACAAGGGCCGCCAAAGGCCATGCCACATACGGCACAATGGACGGAGGCTCCAGGCGGGAATACGGCGTCTTGGAACTTTTCAACTCTGCATCCAGACGTTTCTGTATTTCCTCGTCCCCAGGTATGTTTATTTCCAAGGGTATCTCTTCAGTCTCAATCTCGTGTGCCGCCCCGTCCCCTTTCTTGAAGCCTACCGTAAAACTTCCGATTTTGAATACCTCGCGGATGATGACAGGCTCAAGAACAAGGCAACGCTGATGCAGGACACGCCCATCCTGGCATGGTGCAGGAGCCGCCTCTGGCTGTTGCTGCACAATGAGATACTTTAGTGCATCGCCTTTATTGAAATCTGGAAATGCAACTGAATATTCCTTTGATGCAACAGCTGTTAGCGTCAAGGCAATACTGTCCTCAAGCCCGGCGGCAGTCCTGTCCAGTTCCACCTTCAATTCAAGCGGCCCCTGGGAATAGGCCTTGCTGTAGGGGCGTAGTTCCTGGCAGAATGCCAGAAGCGGCAGCAGCAATATGAAACAGAGAAACCTCATTTATTCTGGCTGCGCTTCACTGCCGCCTGGGCAAGTATCTCCGTGGCGTCGATTGCGGGGACTGGCAAATCATTGCCACCAACGACAAGAGGTATTTCCGTGCAGCCAAGTATGACCGCCTGGGCGCCTTTTGCCACCAAAGTCTTGCCAGCGGCAAGCATCTTCTCCCGTGCCTTGTCATGCCCGCCTGCCTTGATGCCGTATTCAGGGGAATAGATGGCATCCATCACATCGGCCTGCACCGCCTCGTCAGGCACCACAATCTCAAGACCAGCCGCCTCCAGTTCCTTGGCATATACGCCGGACTTGACAGTGCCAGTGGTTGCAAGCAAGCCAACCTTCTTCACGGCAGGATGCTTTTCCTGGATATAGGCGACCACAGACTGAATCATGTTTATGAACGGTATCTGCACGTATGGCTCCACCTCTGGCAGGAAGGCATGGGCCGTATTGCATGGCATGATTATGAAGTCCGCGCCAGCGGCTTCAAGACGACGCGCCGCGCTAAGCATCTCTGGCACTGGGGAAGGCCCCTTGCCAAGCAGTGCCGCCGTCCTGTCAGGTATCTGGCAGTCATTGTCAATTATGGTATGTGGATGTTCCTGGTCGCTACGGGCTGGAGTTGCCTTCACCAGTTTCTGGAAAAGGTCCACTGTTGCGAAAGGCCCCACGCCGCCAAGTATGCCTATGGTCTTCTTGCAACTGGGCAATGCACAAGGCGCCGCCGCGGAGCGTGGAACGCCCTCCAGCCAGTCGGGCTGGTGCACATAGAACTGTGCGCCGCTCTCCTCCAATGCCTTGCGCCCGCGCTCGGTGGTGACAATGCGGCAGTCGCTGCCCAGAATGTCCCCGTGGTCGCAAATCAACTTGCCATCGGCAAACACCAGTTCTGGCACCATCTTGTCATAATCCACCACAATGACATCCGCCGCCGCGCCTTCCTGGATGTAGCCGCGGTCCGTGAAGCCCAGCATGCGCGCACCCGCCAGGGATGCCTTGTGCGAGAATTCCTGCAATGTGAAGGCTCCGAACTTGACCAGCAGCAGCCCCTGGTGCAAAGTCAGGTTTCTGGGTATCTTGCCGCCGTCCGTGGACAATGCGTCCACAATGAACTTGCCTGTGCTGTCCTTGGAAAGAGCCAATGCCGTGGAGGAAATCGGCGAATTGGCGTAGAAACTCATGGTGACCTTGCCATCATTTTTATCGTAGTATTTCAGGCCTTCCTCTGGCGGCAGCAGCACCACTTCCTTGCGGACGGTGTCCTCGCCATTGACGCAGGCGCGTCCATCAAGTATCGCCTGGCGCAAGGCTGACTTGGACACCTCATACCCCGCCCTGCGCAATTCATTGGCGGTCACCCTGCTGCGGGGCGTGGTCTCGTCTGTGAAATAGCCACTGGTGCCGTTTATCAGCGCCAGATACGATTCAGTCCTCAGGTTTGGATTGCTCTTTATCGCCTCCAGCGCTATCTTCGCCTCTTCCACTGGAGCATACACGCCGCCACGGCAGTATGAGTTGATGTGGGCAATGTGCATGGGCATGCCCTGGGACAGCTCCACCGCCTCAACCATTCCGCGTATGTCGCCATTTGTCTCGACAGTGCCAGTGTGGAACGCCATCCAGACACGCCTTTCATGGCAGAGGCGCACCACATCCGCAGTCGCCCTGCGCGTCAAAGGCATGTGCCCGCCGATAAGTTTGACGCCCATGGCGCCGCCGCTGGTCGCCTGGTCGATTTTCTCCGCCAATTCGCTGGCAGACGGGTCAGGCCCAGAAAGATTGCCACGTGGAATCAGGCCGCTGACGAATGCCACGCAGATGCCGCTGCCGTATTTGCGGCACTTTTCAATGTACTGGGGAGGCGGTGTGGTTGCATCCATTTCAAGAGCAGTGGTGACGCCTGCGCGCGCAAGCATGTTCCAGCCGTAAGTGCTGCCTTCCAGATGCATGTGCGGGTCCACCAGGCCAGGCATAACCAGTTTGCCTGTGGCGTCAATGGTCTTCTCCCCCGCCTTTTCAACCAACGCCGTTCCAATTTCAGCGATGCGCCCGCCTTCTATCCTCAAGTCCCCAACTTGCACCTTGCCGCTCTTGGGGTCCACAATCTTTCCATTCCTGATCAAAAATGAATTTTCCATTGTCATTTCCTTTTTCTATCCACAGATTAACACTGATTATCACTTTTCATTGAGTGCTTTAACTATCCAATACTTACCCTAAAGGCCTGGATATTTTATTTATCCACGGATTTCCACAGATTTTCACGTATTTCATCCAGAAGGTAATCTGTGAAAATCTGTGGAAATCCGTGGATAAACAATTATTTTCTCTGCCTGAAGAACTGCACCAGTTTTCTGGTGTAGTCCTGGCCAGTTGAAATCTGGAGCAAATCCACCTCCATTGCACGCAATTGGGTGGACAAATGCTCGCTTCTCTCGTTCTGCAAGCGGCGGTATGCTTCCCGCACCGCCTTGCTGCCCGTGTCCACCAGGCGCATTTCACCTGTCTCCGCATCCTCCAGCATGACCAGGCCAGCCTGGGGCAGCTCCCGTTCCGCCTCGTCAGACACATCGACCGCAATCATGTCATGCTTCCTGCCCAAAGTGCGCAAGGGGCGGAAATAGTCATTGCCATCCTGGAAATCCGACACCAGAAACGCCACGCACCTGCGGCGTATCACCTTGCCGAAATAATCCAGCGCACCGCAGATGTCAGTGCCACGACCGCTTGGAGTGAAGGACAACACTTCCTGTATTATGCGCAAGGCATGTGAAACGCCCTTGGCAGGCGGTATGAAGCGTTCCACCTTGTCAGTGAACATGATAAGACCAACCTTGTCATTGCTTTTCACTGCGGAGAACGCCAGCAATGCGCACAATTCAGAGGCAAGTTCGTTCTTGCTGCCGCCCCTGGTGCCAAAAGTGCCCGACGCCGACATGTCCACCAGGAACATCACCGTCAATTCACGCTCCTCGTGGAAGCGCTTCACGTAAGGCCTGTCCTGGCGGGCGGTCACGTTCCAGTCGATGGTGCGCACATCGTCCCCAGGCTGGTATTCCCTGACTTCGTCAAACTCCATGCCCGAGCCGCGGAACGCGCTTTGATATTCGCCAGCCAGCACGTCGTTCACGGTCTTGCTGGTGTATATCTGGATATAGCGTATCTTTTTTGCCAGTTCCTTTGATATCATCTTGCGTCTCAAGGCACCTTGACCGTGTCAAGCAACTTTCCAACCAGTTGTTCGGAGGTGATTTCCTCTGCCTCCGCCTCGTATGTCACCAGCACCCTGTGCCGCAACACGTCACGGGCGATTGTCTTCACGTCCTGCGGCGTCACATAGCCCCTCCCCTCCATGAGCGCATTGGCCTTCGCCGCCAATGTGAGATAGATGGTGGCTCTGGGCGAGGCGCCATAACGCAGAAGTCCGCGTATTTCCTGCAAGCCGTATTCTACGGGATTGCGGGTGGCATCCACCAAATCGACAATGTAGGATTCAATCTTCTCGTCTATGAAAATCATGTCCACCAGTTCCCGCAGCCGCTTTACATCGCTGGTTTGCATCACAGGCTTTACGTCTATTGCAGGCGCCGAACTTGCCATCCTGCGCAATATCTTCAGTTCATCTGATTTGTTTGGATAATCCACCGTCAGTTTGAACATGAAGCGATCCACCTGCGCCTCAGGCAGAGGATAAGTCCCCTCCTGCTCAACGGGGTTCTGCGTCGCCAGCACCATGAACGGCTCCTCCAGTTTGAATGTGCTGTCTCCAACCGTGACCTGCCTTTCCTGCATGGCCTCCAGCAATGCGCTCTGCACCTTGGCAGGCGCCCTGTTGATTTCATCAGCCAGGATGATATTGGCGAAGACGGGGCCTTTCCTGGTGCTGAAATCGCCAGTCTTGGGATTGTATATCATGGTGCCCACCACATCGGCAGGCAGCAAATCAGGAGTGAACTGTATTCTGTGGTAACTCGCCTGGAGGCATTGCGCCAAGGTGGTGACAGTCAATGTCTTGGCAAGACCAGGAACTCCCTCTATCAAGACGTGGTTGTTGCAAAGCAACGCGATAAGAAGCCTGTCTATAAGCTGCTCCTGCCCCACTATCACGCGTCCCATCTCCGAACGAACACGGCTCAGAAGCGACGCCTCCTCAGCCACCTTGGCTGCAATCTGTTTTACATCCATTTCCTGTATTCTCCAAAATCATGGCGAGTATGAGCAAATACAATTGTCCAATGACACCGTACTATAACTTATGTTCCCTATTTGGCACACAAATATGAGGTAATTATTTTTGATACCCTCATGGGGAACAGAGCGTATGGAAAAAACAACGCTCTGTTCCCCAAGAGGGTAGGCAATGGGCAGTTCGGCCCCGCTGGGGCCGTGGGTTCTAGCGGTGCACGCTCCCCAGGCGTCGCTTCGCTCCGCCTGGGGTTATTCAAATTGGGCCCCGCTGGGGCCCTCTCCGCGACAAAGCGTGGTTGTCATCAGGAA
>JAFYGL010000086.1 GCA_017543165.1 Victivallales bacterium
AAATCAAGCTTGAAACAGACAGTACCTGGCGCTGGCATCATACTGGCAAGACAAAGGATTTCCCATCCGAATATGAGAACGCGGCAGTGGAACTTGGTGCGCCAGCAAGCACGCCGCCCTGGGCATCGACTGTGCGCTTCGCATACGCTGGCCCGCAAGGGGAATTTGACTTGAAGAAATCCACAAACGGCGAATTCAGGGCAGTCCTAAGCCATCCTGTGCTTTCCGTTGCACGCACGATGAAGTTCGAGCGTCGCGGTGCTTCAGGCAAAAAGCAGGACTTCCTCCTTCCCGTTGAGATAAAGGAGAACAAAGATGGCACCGTGACTGTGAAATACCCAAAGATACGCCCTACGGAAGAGGCAAGCCAGGTATATCTTGATGATGATTTCTGGAATGTCAAGGGCAACAAGGCTCTTGCATCGCTCCCCGCGCAGAAGGCGGTCTCCAAGGGATTGCAGAAAGCGGAGCTTGTCGGCGTCGGGCGTCGCGTGATGATAAAGTTCAACGGGCAGCTTTACGACCCCGCGTTTTTGCAGACCAGCGAATACGAGCGCATGGCTCCAGCGCTTAAGCAGGGCTTCCGCAATTTTGTCGTGTCCGCGCCGTTCAATGACTTCTGGCTTGCAGAGGGCAAATACGATTTCAGCAAGCTGGACAACAAGATTGAACGTCTGCTGACAGTGGCGCCAGATGGTGTGTTCCTGCTTGACATCCGATTCTGGATGCCTGAATGGTGGCTGAAGCAGCATCCAGAGGACACAACAGTATATGCAAATCCAAAGCAGCCTCGCGACACCTATATGGACATGCAGGCGCTGGGCTCGAAGAACTGGCTGGCCGCCACGGATGCACCGCTCCAGGCTTTGCTCACGCATGTCTCGCAAAGTTTCTATGCGGACCGCATCTGGGGGGCGCACGTAGGCGAGAGCCACAATGGCGAGTGGTTCTGGAACCGCTCGGACAACACGGGGAAATTCGCCGTGCCTGGCTTCAGTCCCTCTGAACTTAAGGCTTTCAGGCAGGGGCTGAAAAAGCGCTACGGCACAAACGAGGCCCTGGCGAGGGCATGGAACATGCCAGGACTGACCTTTGACAACGCGCAGTTCCCCGAACCCGACCTAAGAAAACTTGGCGAGGTGGGAGGCCTGCATAATCCACTGAAACACGCCCAGGTCATGGACTGGTACCGATTCAGAAACGATGTCCTTACGGAGGCGATTCTGTACTTTACCAGCCGCATCAAAACATTGACCAAGAGAAAATGGCTGACAGGGGCATATTATGGATACTGGAACACGCTGTCCTCCAACAGCTACCGTCCTATCCAGATTTCAGGCCATAACGGCACCATCAAGTGCGCAAAATCCCCCGACTTTGACTTTTTCAGGGCGCCGTCCTCCTACACTTTCCGCAAGGTCGGCATGGCAAACAGCATCATGCAGACTGTTGGCACATGCACTTTAAGAGGCAAGATGGTGCTTGTTGAAAACGACGAGCGCAACGCCTTTGGCCCCAGGGAAGGAATCGACATGGACTTGTACGCGTCACGCAACTCCACATGCAGCGAGGCCATAGGTTGCGTGGACAGGGAATTCGGCATGGCGGCGGCCCTTGGCGTGGCAGGATACTGGCTCGACCATCCAAGGGGAAGCCTCTACGAGCCTGCGCTTCTTGCGGCAATAGGCGAACAGCTGAAGTTCAACGCGTCCAGAGGCGATGTACAGGAGTTGCTGCTGCCTGAAGTGGCGCTTGTCGGCGATGAGGAAAGCGTGTACTACGCGACGGCCGATGGAAAAAATGTATTCATCAGTGCAGTGGATGACACCTTTAGGGAGATGAACAAAATGGCGGTCCCCTACAGGAACATTCTGGCTGGTGATCTGCTTGACGGCTCAGTCGTGCCGCCACACAAGTTCTACCTCATGCTGCCGACACTGGTCTTAAGCGCAGAGCAGAGGCGTATGCTGCTGGAACGCTTCAGCCGAGAAAAGGCAACTGTGCTTTGGCTCTACGCCGCTGGACCAAGCTATCCTGACAAGGGATTCGACATGGCTTTCAACGGCGATTTTCTTGGCCTGAAATGCACCATGGACAAGACTGAGCGCTGCGAGACGCTGCAACTTGGCAATAGGACATTCACATCCAGCTACAAAGGCGCACCCCATTTCTATGCGGAGGAAGGTTATGAGGCAGTCATTGGCAAAAACGCCAAAGGCAAAGCGGTCATTGTCGAAAAGCGACATGGCGACGCCAGGCACATATTCTCCACACTGCCCGCATTGCCTGGTGTCATGCTGCGCCAGTTTGTCGAAGAATCCAAGGTTTTCTGCTATGGCGAATATGGCAGCGACCAGTGGTGGATTGGCAACGACGTGATATTCCTGCACGCTGCAACTGGCGGCACCAAGAAGGCAAAACTGCCTTTCAATGCCAGGATGGAAGCAGTAATCGGCCCCTTGCGCGGTACTATTCAAAATAACACCTGGCAAGCCATCCCTGGTCTCACTTATGGCTTCCGTATAGTTCGGTGATTTTTAAACAGTGGACAGTGGACAGTGGACAGTGATGAGACTGGGGGGCGGATAGTGTTGTGCCTGCCAGGCGCGGATGGAGGTCACGCGTCCTGACGCGCGGCCAATGGCCGCGCGGAATAACGCGGGGCTCGCCCCGCGCACCCAACCATCAACAGTCCACAGACCACAGTCCACTGTCCACTGTCCACTGTCCACAGCCCACAGTCCACTGTCCACTGTCCACTGTT
>JAFYGL010000087.1 GCA_017543165.1 Victivallales bacterium
GTCACGCGTCCTGACGCGCGGCCAATGGCCGCGCGGAGAGCGTGCCACGCAGAATAACGCAGGGCTTTCGCCCCGCGCACCCCACACCCCACAGTCCACAGTCCACTGTCCACTGTCCACAGTCCACTGTCCACAATTTTCACACACAAAAGGAGTTTTTATGGGATATTACTGCATACCGCGCACGGGTAAAAAAGTTGATTTTTCGGAGCTTCCATTCTTTCCATGCAGGCCATTGGACAAGGAGCCTACAGAGGATGACTGGAAATCCATACCGTCCTTGACCAGTTTCTGCTCAAGGGGCTACAGGATTCTTGCCTCAACCTCCGACATTTCCGCCCAGTTCGCAGTGGCGCAGGCGCGTGCTTACGTGCGCATTGAATGCAAGACCTATTGCAAAAAAGCCATCCCCATGAGAAAGGCGTTCAAGGGCTGGTGCTTTGACAATTCAGCGGAAATCACATTCGCAAACAAGAACGGCATCTACCAGTTCCAGGTGAATCCCAATGGCGCGTTGAGCAAGTTCTCCGAGGCGTTGGAAATCCAGGATGTGAAGGTCACAGGCAGGAATGAACCAGGCGGATGGGTGCTGTACTTCTCCACGCCCCAAGATAAGATTTTCCTGGGCGAAGACGCGGTTGCGTTCCAGGTCACAGTTTATGACATGGACACTGTGCAGGGCGCTGTCTATTATGACTGCTGCACCAAGGAAGGCTGCTCCGATCTGCATGCTGTCATGGGCTGCCTGAAAATAAGCGCTTCCAACGATTTCTCCCCTGAATACCGCCAGGAGAACCTGATGCCGCCAGATATGGAACGCCTGAAACTGATGACGCTCAGCGTGATAAAGAACAGCGGCCTTGGCGAAAATCCAGAATTAAACACACCTGAACAAATACGCGGCGCAGCGCATGACACGGGAATGGCGCTGAAGCCCAGACGGTGTGAAATGCCTGAAGTGGATTTTGCTCAAAGAGGCGGCAAGGTGCGTCCCCTGTATGGCGTGAATCTGGGGCCGAACATCTCCAACCAGTCAAACAAGGACTACAATCCATACTACAAGAAACTGGGCGCCAGCAGCATGCGCCCCCATGATGCAGCGCTGGCGAATCCAGGCTGCCGCATTGTGGACACAATATTCTTATTCCCGCTGGAACACCTGGACCCAAAGGTACCTGAAAACTACTATTTTGACCAGACCGACTACTACCTGAAGAACACCATGGACCAGGGTTCAGAGATATACTACAGGCTAGGCGTCTCAATTGACCATGCCAAGGTCAAATTCACCGCCCTCGCCCCCAAGGACTTCAACCACTATGCGGAGGTCTGCGCTGGCATAGTCAGGCACTACAACCATGGTTGGGCAAATGGCTTCCACTGGAACATAAAGTACTGGGAATTCTGGAACGAGCCTGAATCACACATGATGTGGAGCAAGTCCCTGGACGAGTTCTTTGATTTGTTCGTACTTGTGGGCAAGCGCCTCAAGGCGGAGTTCCCAGAAATCAAGTTTGGCGGTCCAGGCGCAATGTCCCTGTCGCTGCCCCTGTTCCTGCAAATGGAAAAGAAATGCAGGGAAAATGGCTTTACGCCAGATTTCATCTCCTGGCACCAGTACAGTTCCAACATGGAAGGCCTCAGGTTCCAGCCATTCACTGCCAGGGCATTCATGGATAGCCTGGGATGGACAAATGCTGAGGTGCATCTCACCGAATGGCACTATATCACAAGAGGACCTGGCTCGGACGAAGGCATCGCGGAAATGCAGGGCGTGGATTCCGCCGCATTCACGGCTGGCGTGATTGCTGGATGGCAGGACACGCCCATGGACCTGTCACACTTCTACACTTCCGGCAACAGCGGCTATGGCTGCTTCAGCAGATTCGGCAAGCCAATGCCGCTATACTACGGGATGTGCGCAGTCGGCGACCTGCAATGCAACTACAAGACCAGAATAAAATGCGAGCAAGGCCCTGGTGAAAGCCGTTTAATCGCGGCAGAGGATGGCAAAGGCGGCTGCCTGCTGCTGTATTCCGTGCTGAAAATGCAGGAAACCACGCAGCGTATAAAACTGAACAACCTGCCCTCCACCGCAAAAATCAAATCCGTGGAGATTCTGGACGAAGAACATCCAGTGCCAGCCGAAGGCAAATGGCAACTGGAGGGTAATATGCTGGTCATCGACAAGGCACCTGGCAGCGCAGTCATCGCAGTGCGGATGGAACTCTGAATTCGCACTCCGCGCACTGTAAACGCGGTCGCGGCGTCCAGTGTGAGCGCGGTCGCTGCGTCCAGTGTGAGCGCCGCGGCCGTGCCTATTCCAGGCAATCCAGAACCGCCTGGGTGCTGACTGGCCACTTGCGGATTTCACGGTCGCCAAGAATGACGATTCCGCTTATGGTGCCGTTTTTTATAAGGCGCGCAGCCTTGTGCATCTGGAAACGGATGCATTCAGGCGGATTGCCCAGGTCGGCACAGCCATAATCATGTATAAATATGCCCATCATGATTTCCTTGCCAGGGAAAACCTCCTGGCAGCGCTTGACATGGGCATCGAAGTCCACCAGTTCCTGCTTGTTCCAGAACCAGAGCACAATCTTGTCGAAGAATGGCACGACCTGGCTGAAGTCATATTTTCCATAGAGTTCGAATGTATATACCACCACGGCCACTTGAAGCGCGGCATTGTGCTTTCTGGCATTCTCGGAAATGGGCCTGAATATGGAAGGCTTCAGCAGGCCGTCGTCATTGTTGTGGCCAGTGCGTGTGGCATCGTCCAATATTCCAGCGACAATGTTTGGGTATTTAAGCGAAAGGCGGCTGAGTTTCTCCGCACATTCCCCATCTGATTCAGGCTGGAACTCTGGAGCGCGGCACTGCTCCGTCATCTGCACCATCACTTTGTCAAACCTGGACAGCGGCGCCAGAAATTTCTCATTGACAGGACCGCCGACATACACCACATTGGGTGAGCCGAAAAAGTCCGCGCCTTGCAGCAGCGTGTCGTCCGCCAAGGAACCAAGCCAATATGGCGTGGGGCCGCCCCATACCCAGGTCTTGGCACGCGGAACCTTCAAGTTTGCGTCTGCGGGGTCCTCCACCTGCCGCAGCCCCTGGAAAATGAGAGCATCCAGCGCGGCGCTTCTGTCCACCATCCTTTTGTAGAATTCAGCCGCTGCTGCGGGAACCTTGCACTGGCTGGACAAATCCGCGTCCGGCGCACAACTTTCGCCTAGGACATGCCCCGTCTCCTCCATTACCTTCTTGCGGTATTCCTTGAGGGCCTTTACCTCGCTTGCAATTTGCTCTGCTAATTTTGCATCAATCTTCATTGTTATTGCTCCTTTGTAAATGTTTGCCCGTCAACTCTCTATTACCTCAGAATTCTGGATTCTTAATAGAATATGAGTAATAATCAGTTTGAATTCTGTTCATTTCCCTCTTGGTGACCGTCTCCACATGCCCGTCAATCAGCAGTACATTCGCCTTCATGTTTCCATAATGACGAAAACCGCTGGGCGTAGTCTCCGCCGTGTCCTTGACGCCAGCAAGCGTGCCTTGAGTGGAATACCACCAGCTCCAGCCATTGAAACCCCATGCGGTGCTGGCGTAGTTGGTGCATGTGCGGTCAATGTCCGCCCAATGGGCAACAGAAGAGGGATTCTCTATGCTGCCTGGCATGAAATAGACGCGCGACAAGGTGTTCGGGTACCCTGATATGTCCGACTTTGACCATGGCGAGCGTTTACTGGTGCTGCCCGCCAGGTGCATATTGACGCCATATTCAAGTTTCTTGTTGGCGGAAGCCTTGCCGTTGGGGCATCCAGTGATTCCCTTGATGCGCACATTCGTGGTGTCTATGAACTCATCATAGCTCATGGGAACAAGCCCCTGGGCACAAAGTTCCTTGAAATACGTGTTGATCATGGTGCCGCCATAGCCCGCAAATGCCCAGCCAGCGTATGTGTCGGAATAGATGAGATGTGCCGTGCCCATTTGCTTCAGGTTGTTGACGCAGGAAATGCATCTTGCCTTCTCCCTGGCCTTGCTCAATGCAGGCAGAAGCATTGCCGCCAAAATTGCGATGATGGCTATTACAACCAGCAATTCAATCAAGGTGAATTGTTTTCTCTTTTTCATTGCAAATTCTCCTAGTTGTTTATGACTGAACCCAATGTGTTTCAAATCAATGCGCCAGCAACGCAAAATTATATGCAGGCAGGGTGATGGTGAAGGTACCGTCCGCCTGCGGAAGAATGTCCTGGCCCGTGTCCTCGTCATGCAACTTCCTGATGCCTTTCGGCACCTGGAGCGTGGCCTTGACCTCCTTGGCCGTGAAGTTGCAGACCGCCAGCAGGCGTGTGCCGTCCTTCTTTTCGTACCAGGTCAGTTTCACGCCTTCCTGCTTGCAGAGATACTCCTTCTGCTCAAACCA
>JAFYGL010000088.1 GCA_017543165.1 Victivallales bacterium
GCTCCTGGCTTGATTACTTTCTCAAAGTTAGTGTAATTCCTGAATATTGTGTCCTTGTTGTTCAATTCACTTAAGCCCTTGAGCAATTCCTTTGGTGATGTACAGTTTGCCGCCAGGCTTCTCACCCATGACGAAGGCATCCATTCTGTTATCTTCAACAACTCTATCCCTGCGGCCAGTCTCCTCCACGGCCTGTTATATGGCCTGCTTTCCGTATTGTCCCATTCAATATCAAGTTTTCTCCTTTGACCTATCCTCCACCAAGCATCCCATAATGCATCTACATATTCTGTCATTTCTTTATCCAAGTTGCACCTTGTCGTGTCTGGAAGCATATTCGCTGTACCAAATATCAATGCCTCCTTCTCTATATTCCCTATTTCTCCTGAATGTAGCACTCCTAAATCCAATGCCTCTGCAATTCGCCGAAACTGCCTCCTGTTGTTCTTGTACCCCAACACGTCGAATATCCCCTCCAGCAATGCCCTCTCCTCTCCTTTCTTTTCTATTTCATGCCTAATGTTGCTGACTTTTGTACTAAATCTGGCAAGTCCCGCTGCTTCCAATAGCCTTCTGACCTTGCTATCCTCTGTCATTGCCCATCTCAATGCACATTCCCCCTTCCCGATTTTATCAGCGTATGAGTATCTTGATTCCTCTAGTTCCCATAACAGTCTTCTCCAGTTCTCGTCTACATATTTGCTTAATACCAATATCTGCATTCTCCCTGCAGTCTGCGGCATGTCATTCTCCCAAACCACATGCAGTATCACATTACCGTAACGTTCATCTCCTTCGTGGCCATGCCTGTACCAGTCGCTTCTTTTCTTATGTATCTCCACATCTCCACAGCTTAATTTCCCGTCAATTAACATTGACGCGTTATGGAAATCCGGACCAGCCCCATTGTTCCATATCCCGTTTGACAGTACTTTCAAACTAGCACCGTCCTCCGTTGTCAATTCACCTTCCAGTTTCTGCTCGTTCCATATAGTCTGGAGAAACCTTTCGTTGAATTCAAAGTCCAAAGCCCCATCTTCCATTACTGCGTCCAATTCCTTTTCCTTGCTGGCTCCTGCTATTTTCGCAGCATACCTGTGCATTCTGTATTTCTCTACTAGATTTTCCATCTTCTGCTTTCCTATTTATTTCATTCATCTGTTCATATTGAAATCACTACATTCCTTAACTACTATATAACGTAATCTTTATGATTTTCTTGTATCATATTTCATAATTTCATCAAAAATTCTTATTTCTATCTAAATCTGCTATTGACCCATTTGTGCCTCCCCTGTTTCCCCTCATACGCCAAAGACTATACTAAACTATAATGCAATATATTGTAATATAGTGTAGTATAGTATAGTTTAATATTGGCCTAGGAGGCGTAGATGCCTGCGGGAATTTGCAAAATGCGGCGATTGGGTTATCTTACGACGATTTTTTGTTCTAATAAATAAGAAACACGCGTACGCAAGCAAAAAACAGGAAAACGAATGAAAAAGAACGTCGCCATGGTAGATGAACTTGGGCCTCTGTTTGAGGAACAGGTGCTGCGGCTTCAGGAAAGTCATTTCATGATCCTGTATTGGGCTACGCAGAGCGAAGGGCGGGGCTACAAATACAACATAACCAATGCCTTTGACGACATGAAGCAGGCGGGGCTGACACGAACAAAGCAGACCGCCGTCTCATCCGTCTTTGCACTTTCCACATTGTGTTTCATTGACATTCGGGACGAGCATAACAGAAAGAACATATACATAACCCGCTATGGTGCCCGTGCGCTTGAGATGATGGTCAAGAGAGACCTGTTCAAACCGCAGGCATCGGCATATCTGGAGAACTTGCAATGACAATTGGAATCGGCGGCGCAGGCTGCAAATTGGCCGTGGAACTCGACAATGAAGCAGTTCTGGTGAACGTGTCCCAGGTTGAGCTTAACAAGGTTCAAGGCGGAGGGGAGAGAATATTGGCTACCGTAAGGGCTGAGCACGGCCAGTTCCGCGGCTCCAGGAAGAATCCCGAAATCGGGCATGACGCATACGAATCCATCAAGAGGGAACTTCAGGCAGCCATACGCGGCAACAAGGTGTTCAGCTCCACAGGCGGCGGAACAGGGAACGGCATCACCTCTGGCATTCTGAACGACTTGGCGAAAGCGGAGAACGTCAGCACATCTGACAAGACATTCTTCGGCATAGTGCTGCCTTACGCTGGCCTTGAATCATCGGAATTCGTGGACAATACCATCGACTTCCTGACTGGGCCGCTTACGGAGGCAATCGACAGCGGAAACACAGGAAACATAGTGCTCTTCAGCAACAAGGACAAGTTCGAAAAGGAAATAGCGGAGGATGTGTTCAACACAATGCTGATAGATTCCCTCAAGGTCTTCCTTGCAATACCTGACAAGAACGAGATGTACCGCTTGAGGGACGGCCATATTGACCATGAGGACTTCGCACTGTACATTTCCAAGCCCTACTTCAACTATTTCACAAGTTTTGAATACGAGCCATCCAAGGACTTCGAGGCGCAGCTGGACGCGAACATGAACACCTTGCTCCTTGAGCCAGACAATGCGATCGAGGCGATGTTCCTGCTTGAGATACCACAGGGCGGAGACCCCACCATCTTCTACAGCGTGCTGCGCTATTTCAACGGCAAGGATGTAACACCCATATACAGCGTGATAGAGAATCCATCCCTTAAGAAGCCGTTCATCACAGTTTCACTGTTGTATTCACGAAAGCCAGATGAATTGCTGGAGGATTTCAACAGAATCAGCGAGCACCACGCGCAGGTGAAGGTGAAGAAGTCCCTTGACCAGTATGTCCCAATGCCGAAGCTGGCAGTGAACATGGAGGACGAGGCCAAGAAGGCAGTAAGCAAACGGACAGATGTGCAGGAAGACGTGCTTGCAACATTGCGTCGTATTGGTAAACTATGAGGCTCGGCTTTTGAAATGAAGACGGATACTGATAGAATTGACGCAAGCATCACCTCGCAGGGTTTGACTTCAAGGAATGTGGAGCTTGAGGAAAAGACAAAGGTGATGGCACCCAAGGGCGGCAGGCAATATATCTCCACAAGAAAGAAGACCATCGATCATGCGGGCATCAAGCGCAAGGCCCAGGAAAATCCATACACCATTGAGAGCGAACTGGCGAAAGGCGCGGAAAGTGTCCTGTACATTGGTGATTTGGAGGGGCAGCAGGTCTGCATAAAGTGCGTCAGGGGCTTTTTGAACAAAATCATAGGCGACAGCGCCACAAGGCGCCAGGAGGAGAGGCTGGAGAAAGTCTCCTACCGCACCAAGGTCAGGCACATAATGAATGAATACGAGGTGTCCAAACTTGTCTGTACAGATACTGATGACACGCCCCTTGTTCATATCTACGCGCTGCGCAAAGTGAAGAAATTCGGCCTGGAGCTGGGATACGATCTGATAATGGAATACCTGACAGGCCATGACCTGGCGGACAAGGCACTGACAAAGAGCCTCTCCGTGGAGGACAAGATAGATGTGTTCGCGCAGGCTGTAAAGGCAATTTGCTATTTCCACAGCAAGCGCCTCATACACCTGGACATAAAACCCTCCAACTTCATCCTCAACAATGGGCGCGTCAAGCTGATTGACTTTGGTGTTTCAGTGGGCGACGGCTTCAAGCCCATGGCAATCACAGGAACAGGCGGCTACCTCTCGCCTGAACAGATATGCAAGGCACCACTCAATGGCGCAACGGATGTGTTCGCACTTGGAGTGGCGTTTGCCGTCTTCTTTGGCGCAAAACCGCTGAACCAGCCACAAAGCAGCCTGGTGCAGAAACAATTCCGCACAGACGCCAAATACCACCTTGAAAAAGACAACAGGCCCAGCATTCTGGACATACCTGAACTGGATGATTATCCAGAACTGCAGGAAATCATAAGGGACTGCACAATACCCAGAAGAGATCTGCGCATAAACAGCAGCCAGGGACTTTACCTAAGAATAAAGGACTGGGCAAAAACAAACAACATAACGCTTCCTTCGCTGGCAAACAACTAACAGGTGTTCAATGTCAAGGACTATCTGGATAATCAGCGGCGAGACCTCGGGAGACATGTACGGGGCTGCTCTGGCAAAGGAACTTTGGGAACGCCAGCCAGAACTGACCATAAAGGGAATGGGCGGCGTCGCAATGCGCGAGGCCGGCGTGGAAATAATGGTGGATTCCACGGAGCTCGGCGTGGTGGGAATAGTCGAGGTGCTCAAGAGCATTTTCTTTTTCATAAGACTGCTGAAGGACATGGCGCGCCGCGCCGCCGAGGAACGGCCTGACGCTGTGATTCTTATTGACTATCCTGGCTTCAACCTGCGCCTGGCGCAGCGGCTCCACAAGGCAGGAATCCCAGTAATCTACTACATCAGCCCACAGGTCTGGGCATGGAAGAAAGGCAGAATCAAGACCATCGCAAAATGCGTGCGCAGAATGCTGTGCATATTCCCGTTCGAGCCCTCTGTCTATGAAGGAACTGGGCTTGACGTAAAGTTCATCGGCCATCCATTGCTGGATATCCTCGCCCCGCTGCGCAACAGCGATATCCAGCGCGATGAAAAACTGGTTCTCCTGCTCCCTGGCAGCCGTTCCAATGAACTCAAGGCACTGCTTGGGACTTTTGTGCAGGCGGCCTTGCTCCTCATGGAAAAACATAAGGAACTGCATTTCGCAATCCCGCTGCCACGGGAGAAAACCAGAAGACTGGCGGAACGGCTCCTGGCGGAATGCAATCTAAACGAAGAACAAAGGAAATGCTTCCAGATAAGCGTCGGCGATACCAGGCAGCTGATGAAAAAGGCAATTGCAGGCATTGCCGCCAGCGGGACAGTCACCGTGGAGGCCGCCATGCTTGGCCTGCCACTGGTGGTGTCCTACAAGGTCAGCTGGTTCACATATCAAGTGGCAAAGGCACTGGTCAAACTGCCGTCAATCACTATTGCAAATCTTGTGACGGGGCAGACTGTATATGAGGAAAGACTGCAATACGACGCAGTGCCAGGCAAACTGGCAAAGGCGCTTGATGACATTCTTCCAGGCGGCTCCCGCAGGCGGACTTGCCTTGAAGGTATTGAAAAATGCGTGAAAATGCTTGGAGAAGACACAAAGGCGAGCGCCAGGGCGGCGGAAGCCGTACTTGATGTGCTTGAGGGCAGGGCAGGGGATTTATGAGCGAAGACAACATTGGCATAACAGTTCTGGGCAGCGGCAGTTCGGGAAACTGCACGATTATCCAATACGGCGGCACTGCAATAATGGTGGACGCTGGCTTCAGTGCTCGTGAAACCCAAAGACGCCTGCAAAAGGCTGGACTGGAGGGGCTGCACATCAACGCAATACTTGTCACCCATGAGCATGATGACCACGTAAAGGGCCTTCGCGTGTGCTCCCAGACATTCGACGCCCCTATATTCGCCTCCATGAAATGTGCACAGAAAATGCGCAGCAAGGACGAGCGCCTGCGCCAAATGGCTACTTTTGCACCTGGCGGGACATTTGACATAGGCTCCATCACGGTCTGCCCATTCTCAATTCCACATGACGCTTCGGACCCTGTGGCGTTCTCATTCATCTGCGGCAACAGGAAAATCGCTGTTGCAACCGATATCGGCTATGCAAGTTCAATGGTGGAATACCAGCTCAAGGAATGCACAGCACTCGTGCTGGAAAGCAACCATGACCTGAACATGCTGGCCGCATCGTCCCGCCCATGGCACCTCAAGCAGAGAATCTTGAGCAGGCAGGGACACTTGAGCAACGAAGCCAGTGCACAACTCCTCGCGGACGTGGCTTCCGACTGCACCAGGAACGTCATCCTTGCCCACATCAGCAGGGAGTGCAATTTGGAGAAAATTGCACTTGACAGGGCGCAGCAATGCCTCCAGAACATTGACAGGCCTGACATAGCCTTGCAGACCGCACATCAGGACAGCCCAATCGAAACGCTCTGGTGCTGATTGCCACTAGTGCTCTGTTTCAATTGAAAACAAATAGAGCTGATGTAGTTTTCGAGATGTTTGTTTGCGAGTTGCGCCGCGCATAGTTTCCTATGTAAGAAGCAACTCACAAGGAAACGGCCGAAAAATACGCGGCTATGTTAGTTTTCAATTGAAACAGAGCACTAGGCTTCTACTTTACTGAATTGCAACATATCGCATTATTCTATTGATTAAAAAGGTAATTTCAAAATAAGGAACGGTATGAGAATAATAATAATTGGCGCAGGTGAACTTGGACAGCTGGTGGCGGCAAAGTTAAGCGCACTGCAGCATGATGTCACCGTGGTGGACATGGTGTCCGAGGGACTGGACAAAATACGCGGCAGCCTGGACGCAATGTTTCTCGAGGGGGAGGGCACCAATGTGGAGACCCTCAAGAAGGCGGGCGCTGAGAACGCGGACGTGCTTCTTGCCCTTTCTGGCGACGAGGCAGTGAACGTGCTTTCTTGCCAGATTGCAAAAAGACTTGGCACGGTGCAGACGCTCTGCCGCATTTATTCCAGCAGCATTTTCTCTCCCGATGACGGCATAACGCCAGAGTATCTGGGCATTGACAAGGCCTTCTCCTCAATTGATGAAAGCCTGGAATTGATACAGAATGTGCTTCACAGCCACATTCTCCATGAGCAGATTGCCTTCTCAAATCCAGAGGCCAGGATTGCAATCGTGAGTGTTCCGCTCAATTCTGAAATCAGCAACGTGCCTGTCAAGGAACTGCCATGCCAGGAACTGCTGAAGAAAATCCGCATTGCCGCTTTGGTGAGGGACAATTCACTGGTGGTGCCGCATGGAGACACGGTGCTTGAGCCTGGCGACAGGATCTATGTCTCAGGACGGGCCGATGATGTGGAGGCCTTCGTGTCATGGTTGTCCAATAAGGCAAACGATCCTGTGCGCAGGATAGTCATAGCGGGTCTTACGCCCGCCAGCCTCAGGCTCATAGACTACCTTGTGAAGCATGATTTGGATGTGCGCGTGGTTGAGAATGACCAGGGCAGGGCGGAACGCGCCCTTGCAACATTGCCCAAGGGCGTGGCGGTGATACAGGGAGACCCCACAAACACGAGCATTTTGGATGAAGCAGATGTTTCAAGCTGCGATGCATTCGTGGCAATGAC
>JAFYGL010000014.1 GCA_017543165.1 Victivallales bacterium
AATGAACGGACTTATGGTGGATTCCACGATTATGCAGGAAGGCGCCGTCATTATATTTGGCCTTTCCAATGCGAGTGCCCAGGCCGCCGCTGAAACAAAGGCGCAGGTCTTTGATGGCATGGTTATGCCAATGGCTCAAAACCTGGCGGATGGCATTGCCCCTGGCAAAATCAAGACAGCTGATGTGCTCAAGAGCGGTGTAAACGGCAAACTTGCCATACTGACCATCACCCTGAAGAACCAGGAATTGGAGTTGTTCAAGTCGATGCAGTAATATATTTGCGCATGACCACCCGTCATTTTGCGCGGGAAAAGCCCGCGCACATTGACGGACGCGCTGGATTTTTGGGAAAAATAGGTTATAGTGCGCAAGTTTTGGGAGATTTGCAAACATTGTAGTTACAAAGTAAAATGATCAGTTCGGACAAGATAATAAAGACCGTTGCCATGGTCCAGAAGGAGAATCTGGATGTGAGGACGGTCACCATGGGCATAAACCTCATGGATTGCCGTGACACCGATGTGGACATGATGTGCGCAAAGGTGGTGGACAAGATTGAGCGCAAGGCAGGCCAGCTGGTGGATGTGTGCGACGCCATGGTCACCAAGTACGGCATTCCCATTGTGAACAAGCGCATTGCCGTAAGCCCTGCGGCGGATGTGGCGGCTGGGCATTCAATGTCAGGCTACATAGCATTGGCCAGGGCATTGGACCAGGCTGCGCGTTCCATTGGCGTGGACTTTATCGGCGGCTACAGCGCACAGGTGCAGAAAGGCGCAAGCCAGGCGGATGAAATGCTGATGGAATCGCTGCCAGAGGCGATGAACTGCACAAGCAAGGTGTGCAGTTCCATCAATGTGGGTACCAGCCGTGCTGGAATCAACATGGAGGCCGTGGGGCGTCTGGGACATATACTTCTGGACATGTCCAGGCGCAGCAGTGACAAGGATGGCTTTGATTGCGCTAAACTGGTGATTTTCACAAACCAGCCTGAGGACAATCCGTTCATGGCAGGCGCATATCATGGCCACGGCGAACCTGAGACCGTGATAAATGTGGGCGTTTCTGGGCCAGGCGTGGTGAAGCGTGCCTTGGAACGCAAAATCGAGGAAAACGGAGCCGACAATCTTGGACTGGACGATTTGGCCGAGGTAATAAAGCAGACGGCCTGCCGCGTTACCCGCTGCGGCGAACTCATTGGCAGGGAAGTGGCAAAACGCCTGGATACACGCTTCGGCATTGTGGATTTGTCCCTGGCGCCAACTCCGACTGTGGGGGACAGTATCGGCGAGATACTGGAAATCCTGGGAATGGACGCCATTGGTGCACCAGGCTCCACGGCATGCATCGCCATGCTTAACGACGCGGTGAAAAAGGGCGGTGCCTTTGCCTCCCAGTCCGTTGGCGGCCTGTCTGGCGCATTCATTCCCGTTTGCGAGGATTCCGCGTTGGCGGCGGCGGCCACGCGCGGCGAATTGCGCTTGGAGAAACTGGAGGCGATGACCTGTGTCTGTTCTGTTGGATTGGACATGATCGCGATTCCTGGCGACACTCCTGCCGAGACCATATCCGCCATGATTGCCGATGAAATGGCAATAGGCATGATAAACAAGAAGACCACTGCGGTGAGATTCATACCCGTGCCTGGCAAGAAGGCGGGGGACAAGGTGTCCTTCGGCGGCCTTTTTGGCGCTGGTACGATAATGGAAGTGCCCAATATGGGCAAATCCGCTCGTTTCATCAATTTCGGCGGGCATATTCCCGCTCCTATACATAGTTTGAACAATTGATTTTTTGCGGTTGAAATGGGTAAGGACAGAATAGCGATTTTTGGCGATGTGCATGCAAATCTGGAGGCCTTCACGGTCGCTCTGGATATAATGAAGAGCGAGGGTGTCACCCATTATGTCTGTATAGGGGACATAGTGGGCTACAACGCCAATCCCAAGGAATGCCTTGACATGCTGTACGACTTGCAGCCCATTGCCGTGGTCAGGGGCAACCATGACGAGTACATCGGCACTGAGCAGGAACTTATAGGTTTCAATCCCCAGGCGGCATTTGCCGTGCAGTGGACACGCAAGCAGTTGAAGGAGGAAGACCGCAAGTGGCTGTCCCAACTGAAATACGAGACAACAGTCAGGCGAATGGGCACGGGGATGCCGCCGTTCAGGATAGTCCACGGCACATTGGACACGCCTCAGGCATGGGGATACATCATGAACCGCCTTGCCGCCGCGAATTCCATGCAGTACCAGACGCCGAACGCGCTTTGTTTCTGCGGGCATACACACATTCCCATGTTCTTTGTAATGGAGGACAGCAATGTGGAGGGCTTCTTCTATCCAGAAAACGAGCCAGTCGCCATAAAGCCCAATATGAAATATCTTTTCAATGTGGGCAGCATTGGCCAGCCCAGGGATGGAGACCCCAGGGGCGCTTTTGCCATATATACGCCCGAGGACGCGGTGGTCCAGCTTTATCGTTTCAACTATGACATCGCCACCACGCAGCAGAAGATACGCGAGGCGGGCTTGCCTGAGCGTCTGGCTGAACGCCTGGAATACGGGAGATAGTCTTTTTTGATGAGGCGGATTCTCATAATCAAGCCCAGCAGCATTGGGGATGTTATTCACACGTTCCCCTGTGTCGCGCTTATGCGGAGGGCCTTTGGAAATGATTTGCGCATAAGCTGGGTTGTGAATGAATCCTTGCGCGGCGTGGTGGAATTGTGTCCTGGTGTTGACAGGATAGTTCCTTTCCCCCGCGCAAACATGTGGAATGTCTCTTGCATCAGGGCATTTCTAAAGGAGCTTCGCAGCGAGGAATACGATGTGGCTCTGGACTACCAGGGCCTGCTGAAAAGCGGGCTGGTCGCATATTTCAGCCGTGCCAGATTGCGCGTGGGATTCGCGCATTCCAGGGAAGGCTCGCCATTTTTCTACAACAGGAAGGTGCGCATTGTGGATTTGCATACCCATGCGGTTGACAAGAATGTGCAGCTTACAAGAGAGGCATTGGGCATTGGAGACAACGTCGGCATTGACAATGTTCCTGTGTCCATAAACAGCAAGCCTCGTTGCGGCAAAGTGGTGGCAGTGTGCTTCTCTTCACGCTGGGAAAGCAAGAACTGGCCCTTGTCGTTCTTTGCCGATGTGCTGCGTGACGTTGCCGCGCAGAAGAAGGATGCACGTTTTCTGCTTATTGGCTCTAAGAATGATGAGGAGCAAGGTGAAAAACTGGCGCAATTGGCAGCAATGCAGAATGTGGAGAATCTTGCAGGCAAGACAAGTTTTAATGAGTTGGCGCTTGCGCTTGCCGAGGCGGATGTGCTCTTTACGGTGGATAGCGGGCCAATGCATCTGGCGGCGGTTTGCGGAACGCCATGCGTGGCTTTGTTTGGCTCCACTGACCCTGTTCTGACTGGACCGTACGGCCCGCCTGGTTTTCATGCGGTGCTGCGTTCAAATTGCGAGAAGGCGCCTTGCTTCAAACGTAAATGCCCATTGGGCAGGGACTGCTCCTTTGAGGCGGCGCGCGCACAGGCGGCTTCCGCCATAATTTCCCATTTAACATGATGGAGTGTAACATGAACAGGACTGGTCATATTCTTTTTGTGGCGTTGCTTTTTTCACTTTGCTGTTTTGCCCAGATAGGGATGAACCTGAAGGCGGAAAAGGAACGCTATCTTCGCTATGAGCCTATAGAACTGAAATTGCTCTTGCGCAACTATAGCGGAAACACCTTGATTTTCGGCAGGGGCGAAGGCTCTGGCGAGATACAGGGACGCCTCGCCTTCATGGTCAAAATGCATGACGGCAGTACCGTGCCCCCCGTGGCTGGAACCATAAATCCGCTTGAGGGCATGGTGTTCGCACCTGGCGAAACAAAGGAATTGACAATTACAATAAACCAGTTCTACAACCTTCAGAAGGACGACTTCTACAAGGTGACCGCGTATGTGGACCACAAGCGCATGTCCAAGGCCTTTGTCTCGAATGCCGTTTCGTTTGAGGTCAGGGAGGGCATTCTTATCAAAAGCAAGGTCATTGGTCTGCCT
>JAFYGL010000015.1 GCA_017543165.1 Victivallales bacterium
CTTCATCCTGACGCGCGGCCAACTGGCCGCGCGGAGAAGCGCGCATAACAACAGCCGCGCAGAACGAAACAAAAAAACGAGGTAGAATATGCTTATAGAAATGCTGAAGGCAAAACTGCACAGGGCAGTGCTAACGCAATGTGAACTCAACTACACTGGCAGCATATCAATAGACAGGGACTTGCTGGACATGGCTGGCATCCTGCCCTTTGAGAAAGTGCTTGTCGTAAACCAGAACAACGGCAGCCGCCTGGAGACCTACGCCATCGCGGCGGAACGGGGCTCCAGAGTATTCTGCCTCAACGGCGCAGCCGCGCGCCTTGGCACGCCAGGAGACATGGTCACAATCATGAGTTTCATCCAAATGACGCCTGAGGAGGCCGCCTCCTGGCAGCCCAAGGCAATACTTCTCTCCGACAACAACGCAAAGGCCACCATCATATAACCACCAAGGACAAAAGGACAAATGAAGAAACTGCTCACTGCCATTTTGATTGGAGCGGCAATGATGCTGCTTGCCCAGGAGAAAACCTTCCGTGAGGCTCCAGAAAAGTACTGGGACTTTGAAAAACTAAAAGAGGTCCCTGCCTTCAGGGACGCGCCCTTTGAAGATTGCAAGGCAAAGGGACTGCGTCCAGTGCTGGTCACAGGCTATGGTCCCGCTCCAGATGACGACACCATCGCCAAATCAAAGCCAAACGCCCTGGACAAGAAAGTCAAGGCAGAATTCTTCGCATACATTGGCTTTCCAGAAGGTCCAGTGCCAGAAGGCGGTTTTCCTGGCATCGTGCTGATACATGGCGGCGGCGGCACTGCATACCCCGAATTCACCCAACTCTGGGTAAAAAACGGATATGCAGTCATTGCGTTGGACTGGTACAACCAGCGTCCAAGCACAAAGAGACCAGATTTGAATCCAACGCCGCTCTCGGATAAAGTACCTCTTGAAGGCGGCAAAAGACAGGACCACGTGGCGAATGTGGCGAACATGGTACTGGCTCATTCACTGCTGCGCTCGTTTAAGAATGTGAATCCAGACAAGACGGCGTTTGTCGGCCTGTCATGGGGTAGCTGGTATGGCGTAATGGTGGCCACATTGGATACCCGTTTCAAGGGAGGCGTGGAGATATATTGCGGCGACATCAAATCCCATTCCGCTTTCATCAACGGGCGTTTCCACCATGCGGTAAAAGTGCCGCTCTACTGGGTCGTTGGCACCAACGACCAGAATGTAAGGCTGGAAGGCATGAAAAAGGCCTTCGATGAATGTCCCAAGGTGGAGAACAAATCGCTGGTAATACGCCTGCCACATTCACACATTGGCTTCAAATTCCCATCGGTATTCCGCATGGCCGCCCACTTCACGCAGGGTGCACCTGGGCTGCCCAAACTTTCCGACATCACACAGAACGGTAAAATCGTCAGCGCAAAGATTCTTGAACAGGGCAAAGGTGTCAAGCGTGCAATCCTCTGCTATACAGATTCCACGGAGAAAGTCTATCACAAGCAGGAATGGAAGAGCATTCCCGCCAAAATTGAAAACGACACCATTTCCGCCGAACTGCCAGAA
>JAFYGL010000016.1 GCA_017543165.1 Victivallales bacterium
CTGACGCGCGGCCAATGGCCGCGCGGAGCATCGTGCCGCGCGAAAAAGCGAGCCGCAATATCAATATTCAGCGGCCACCATTGCGGCAGTCTTGAACTCGCCGCCCATTTTAACGAGGCCTGCCAGCATATTGTCAAGTTCCTTGCATGCCACATCGCCGCAGTTCAGCGTGATGAAGTCCAGTGGCTTGACGCTGGCCTCGCCATAGTCGATGGGCCCCCTTGGCATTGGATGGAATTCCCAGGGATGCAGATAGAAGCAAAGGACGGGACGCACGCCACGCTGCGAAACATAATCAACGAAGCTTGCGCAGCGCCCTTTCATGTAATCGGCGCCCTTTGTGCGGAAGAGAGGCCACTGGTCGCGGTCCCTCTGGTAAGGATCGTTGCTTTCCATTGCCAAGTCGCAGAAGTTTGGAATTTCCACAATCTTCAGGTCGCCTTCCTTTGTCCAGTCCTCGTATGCTGGATGATATGGCTTCATGTTGTTCCTGTAGAAGTACAGGGGGAGCGATGCATCCGCCTTGAATCCCAGGCTTTCCAGCACCTGCACCACCTTTGTGCTGCCCCATAGGCGAGGGCATCTGAAGCTGCTGGGCTTAACGCCGCTGGCCTCCGTCACCTGCCGTGTGGCCTCCTTTATGCGCCCTTCCACCTCGAAGTCGCATACAGGCCAGTTGTTGGGAAGCGGGAAAATGGCGTCGCCCAGGGTTTCATGCACCAGCGAATGGCAGCCAATCTCGTGCCCTGCCTCAACCACGGACTTCACCACATTCTTGTTGTTGGTCGCGGCATGCCCTGTCCAGAAATATGTTGCCTTGGCACCGTTCTTCTCCATTATGTCCAGAAGACGATATGTGCCGTGCTGCACACCTTCATACATGTCGGTGAAACTGCCGACATCGGTCTCCATGTCGATGCCGAGGATGATATCGAATTTGCTTTCCATGATATCACCTCACAGTTCAAAGTTATCCAGATCCGTGTGGATCTTGTCCATCTTGGGGCTCATGGGAACAGCGCCCTTTTCGGTGATTTCATAGCCAGTTTCGATTCTCACGCCATTGAATTCGGGATGCCCGAAGAAACTGATGTCCACGCAGACAGTCATTCCAGGCACCAGCACATCGTCGCTGTTGGGGCCGAAGAACGGGCATTCCGCCTCGTTGATGCCGATGGTGTGGACGAATGGGCACACCAGGTATTTTTCAAAGCCGTGTGCATTGAAGTATTTGCGGGCTGGCACGTCTATTTCACGGCCGACCTTGCCAGGAACCAGCATTTCCTTGGAAAGGCAGAATGCCTCGCGCAGGTATTTCATGCACTCAATCTGCTTTGCGGAATACTTGCCATTTGCGGGCAGGGCATCGCCCATTACGCCAGCGTATCCATTGATTTTCGGGGCAAGACCAATCATCACCAGTTCGCCATCCTGCATGATCTTGGAGGTGGCGGTGGGCACGACTGCATTGCCGCGTATGCCGCTGCCTACGATTGCAGTGAAGCCAAAACCGCTTGCGCCACGACTGCGGGCCGCATATTCGCCAGCGGCAGCAACCTGGATTTCGCTGTTGCCCACCTTTATCATGTCCTTCATTGCGTCATAACTCTTGTCAGCCAGCTGGAATGCCGCCCGTATCTGCTCCCTTTCCCAATCGCTCTTCACATATCTCATGCGCAGGTATTCGCTTGTAATGTCGCAGATTTCCACGCCTGCAAAGCCTTCCGCAATGCCTCTGTAGCAGCCGTATGGCATGGCATCGGCATCAACGATGCCAATGCGGCGCATCTTGCCCAGCGTGGCATTGAGTTCCGCATACAGTTTCGGGAAATCGATTATGGTTGCGGCAGGGTATTCCTCGTCAGGCACCATGAACACTGGGAAATTGCGTGTTTCGCTGATTGCGCTGTCCTGCTTTGCAAAGGGCTCGCTTTCAGGGCCGCCAAGCAGAAGGGGCGTCCCTTTCCGAGGAACCAGCACTGCGCCGCTTTCAAACTGTGGGCACCAGCCTGTGAGATACCAGCCATTGGCAATGTGCGTCTCATCGTAGTAGATAAGAGCCAAATCCAAATCCTTTGCTTCGAGAATGCTGCGGAGCGCCGCAATCCTGGCCTCGTTTTCACTTTGTATAAGATAACCCATTGTATTACTCCTCTTGGTTTGCTGTTATTGTTAAGAAACAAATTGCTGACGCGCCTTTCGGCATCATAAATCAGCCACCAGTTGGGTTATTGCCGAACCGCAACGGTTATTGATCAGTCTAAACAGGCAATGACGGCAACTGACGTTGTCAATCAGCCTGAATATGCTCTCACTGTTGTCCATGGTCTGGTTATTTTTCGGCGGAGTTCTTCTCAATCTCGTCCAGTTTCGCCTTTTCCTCCAGGGCGATGTGGCCTGCCACCATGCCGTTGTCCAGCGGATTTGCCACGCGGCCTTTCAGGTCATGGAATAGGCGCATCAGGTCCTTGATACCGCCATAGAGGAACCAGACTGCAGTGATGCCTGCCGCTATGCCAGGAATGGCCAGATTGGAGATGAAGAAGTAATTTCCCCATCCCTTGTTGCCCCAAGGCGCAAACAGGTTGATTACAGCCACGACAACGAACATTATGATGAACTTATAGACGATTGAATACAGGAACACGCCCCATGCAATGCACTTGTCGCCAGTGGTGTATTCTGGTGTGATGCCGATGATCTTCTGCCATACGGTGCGCCATGTCCATGGGGACTTGATGTTCTTCGCGCCCTCGATGGCGTACTTTCCGCGGTGGAGCATGCGTTCCAGGTTGAATGGCTCCTTCTTTGTAAGGAGTGAAACCACCACGTACACCACCAGGCTGCTGAGCATTGCAATCAGATAGATCTCGTATGAGTTGATGGGAAACTTAAGAGGATTCATTTCCCAGACGATGTATGGGTTGAATGGCCTGGACAATGCGCTGAGCACGCGTCCCACGCCTTCCACCAGATTGTGGTTGTCAAGCCAGGGATAGATGACCGAGGCCCAGGTGCGCTGGCAGATGAAGCCGCTCAAATTGATGGACATGCCCAGCAGCAGGCTGCACCAGGCGCCGGCAGTGGTGCCGAAACGGCTGTACAAGCCGAACATCATCATAGGACCGCAGCCGCCCATCCACATTCCATACGTGACATTCACAAACAGGCTGATATAGTCCAGCTGGGACATGAAGACAGAGCCGAATACGAAGAACACGCCCACAAATATGGAGAGCAGGCGAATCCAGAAGATGTGCTTTTCGGGGGAAAGGGTGCCAGCCTTGTAGAAAGGCACCACGCAGTCCTGCACCAGAGTGGAGCTGGCGCTGTATATTCGGCTGTCATCCGTGGAAAGTATGAACAGAAGGATCAGCATGCAGAAGAGGCCCACC
>JAFYGL010000089.1 GCA_017543165.1 Victivallales bacterium
GGAAGGAGGCCTTGCAAGCCTCCGTGTCCAACGGGCCATTGGCAGGAATGTGGAAACCTGCCACGTTGTCGTCTTTTGCAACGCCGTATTCAGGGAAGTCAAATGGGCATGTGCGCTGGAAGAACTGCAGGCGCCCCAATGTGATGTTGTGCGCGTTGAGAATGGAGAAATGCCAGTTGTATTCGTTGTTGCATGTGTCCAGCCAGAACGTGGCATCGTCCTTGTCGTGGGCGTGCCATGAGATGTCTGGCATTGCCTCTAGCCACATTTCCTCTGTGTAGCCCAGTTCCAGATACCGCTGTCGAGACGCCTCCATCATGAAGCAGTATGCCGCCACCATGAACACGCTGCGTTCCCCTTCGTCCAGGTCAGGGGGCAAGTTCAGCGATTCCCAGATTTTAGGGAAGGCTGGCCAGTCCGACATTATCGCGGCAACGTAGTTTTTGATTTGCGGCAGGAGGCGTTCCCAGTTTGCCAGTACAAATGCCTGACCATTGGCGGAGATTTTCGCCACATTCAGACCATGCTTGAGTTTTTCCAGTGTGTAGTCCATTTGCTTTGCTTGTTTGTGCGGGCGCCGTGGCGGCGGCCGTTCAGGTTGCCTTATAGGATGTAGTTTTGTGTGCTTCCTTTTGCGTTGATGTAGAATGGGATGGTCAGGTCAACAGGCGAGGCCGATTTTTTATCCTGGAGGTCCAGGATGAGTTCTGCCTCTGCTATTCCGCAGATGGTGTAGTTCAAGTCCACGGATGACAAGGAAGGCGTCAGGAGGTTTGAGCCTTCCCCGAAACTTAGGATTGCGAGGTCTTTGGGTATTTTCAAGGAGCGTTCCTTGGCAGTCCTGTAGGCCTGGGCGGCAACATATCCCGAGTAGCAGTACAGTGCGTCTGGCTTATAGTCCCGTATCGTGCGTATCATGTCCTCCTCGCATTGTTCAGGATTTGTCAGGAAAATGAGTTCTGCCGCCTGGTGTGCGCCGCGTTTTTGCAGTTCCCGTGCCATGTCTGCCGACGACAAACCCAGGCGTTGCAGGTTTCTGGCGTCGTTTGAGCAAAGGGTTGCTATGCGCTTGTAGCCCAGCCCCAGTAGATAGTCATAGCCATGAAGCCATGCGGCCTTGATGTCGGTGCCTATGCTGTTGAATTTTCCGCTCAGGAGATTCTGATGGTCTTCTCTATTCAACACGACAGGCACTGTGCATTCCTTTAGAATGTCAAGGCATGGCTCGTCCCCGTTGAAAGCCGCGCCGAAGAAAAGTATCCCGCGGTATTTCTCCGATATCTTTTCCACAGATTGCAGAAAATGGTATGAAGTGTATTCGACTGCGTATCCTTTTTCCTTTAGATGCGTCTCAAACACGTTGGCGATTGTGTTGATATGGGTTGCCGAAGCGGAGATGTTGGCGCCGCGCACCACAAGAACCGTGCGCTTTGTCTCGCCAGTGACAATGCGCGTGCCGTAGTAGTGGGAGCGTGAAATGAGGCCTTCGTTTGCCAGGCGTTCCAGGGCGGCTCTCAATGTGACGCGGGAAATGCCCAGTTGCCCGCTTAGAACTGGTTCGGAGGGAAAGCGGTCCTCAATTTCGCCATTGAGTATCATTTTCAGAAGACGCTCATAAGCCGCATCTCGTTTCAGTTGCTCTGTCTTTGTCTTTCTCTCCATAAGACAACCTCTATATGGTACACGGAAAAAAACTTTTTCCATACTTTATATAGAACAACATAATAAGTCAATGCAATACAACATAAAATTGTGCCATGCCCGTTTGCAACGGCTATTATTGTGTGTATTGTTTGCAGCAAAGATTTTTACATAAAAAATGGTTGTATTATCTGGACTAGCAAAGTTGTCTAGTCTAATTTAAGAAAAGGCAAGGAGAGACAATGAAGATTGACACTGAATTGGCAGAGAGGATTTCCGCTACGGTAAAGGAGTTTACGCCTTTTGCAAAACAGGCTGCACAGGAGACTGGGCACAAACTGGGCGAAAGCTGTGCGCCTGACGCGGATTTGACTGGCCAGTGCGAAGTGCCGCCAGCCGCCGCCGCATATTACGCCAAAGTGGCGGAGAAGAGCGCCAGGATTGACGAGTTGATAATACAGGGCATTCGCCAGATTGAGGACAAGGCGGACCTGGAACTCAAAGTGCCGCGCAGCAAGGCATGGGTTTGGGGCGGCCCGACTCCGTTCTGGTTTGGCTCCTTGGCGGATGACACGCTGATAAAGGGAGCGGAATACTTTGATATGCCGAACGTGGTGTATGTGGGGGGGCCCGTGGAAGTGAAGTACATCGCTCCTTTGGCAAAGTTCGACAAGGTCATGGTGCAGATGACGGACACCTGCCGCGCCAAGGAGTTCCAGCCCGAGAGCGACGAGGAGTGCGCAGCCAAGGCAAGCGCATTTTCCGCCAAGTATCCCAACATCATTTCCGGCATGCTGGATGACGCCACGCATACAGGCCATAACAAGGAACTTAAACTGGACGGCGAGGTGTTCAGGAAGGTGCAGGAAAGCGCCAGGAAGCACAATCCCGCAATGCAAGTCAGTTGCGTGATATACACACACGAACTTGACCAGTATGACTTTACGCCCATGCTGCCCTACATTGACAGGGTGGTCCTTTGGTTCTGGTCAAAGCAGAGTCTGCTGAAACTTGACGAACATTTCGAGCGCTGCCGCCAGATCTTCGCAGGCAAGGAGATTTTCCTTGGCATCTTCATCCATGACTACGGCTGTGCCGACCTGGGGAATCCGCCAGAATGCCTCAAGTTCCAGATGCACAAGGCGGCGCGCCTGATAAAGGACGGCAAACTGGGCGGCATTGTCATCCTCGGTGACAGGGAAATACGCAAGTGGCCTGACAGCGCAAAGGCTGTCAAGGACTGCCTGGAATAGGCGGAACTGGCTTGTATGTTGCAAGGACGGGATGCCGTCCTTGCAATATTGCCTCCACTTTTGTAGAATGCCCTGCTCCCCAGGAGGGGAACAGGGTGTTGTAGAAATGTAACAAATAATGTTTTTTTAATGATTTTTAAATAAGCAACAACGGAGGCGCAAAAAATGAAGAAATCCTTTACTCTTATTGAATTATTGGTGGTCATCGCCATTATAGCCATATTGGCGGCGATGCTGTTGCCGGCATTGAGCAAGGCGAGGGAGAAGGCACGTTCCATTGGCTGTGTCAACCAACTCAAGCAGATTGGCACCTATCTCTATTTGTACCAGGACGACTATGACGGCATGATTCTCAACCACAGCCTGTACTATGCGCTAGGCGATGCTGGAAATGTATGCGGAGTGACATCGAGCACCTTGAAGACGATACAGAACTCTTATTTGCATGTTCTTGACCATTTGGGCTATTACAAGGGTAGTAATGCC
>JAFYGL010000090.1 GCA_017543165.1 Victivallales bacterium
GACTGGAAGGACGGGAAGGACGGGAAGGACGGGAAGGACGGGAAGGACGGGAAGGACGGGAAGGACGGGAAGGACGGGAAGGACGGGAAGGACGGGAAGGACGGAAAGGTCGGAAAGGACGGAAAGGACGGGAAGGAGAGGTTTTGTTTTTTTACTCCTTCAAGTCCTTCAAGTCCTTCCCGTCCTTCCCGTCCTTCAAGTCCTTCAAGTCCTTCAAGTCCTTCAAGTCCTTCAAGTCCTTTCTAGTTCATTTCTTCTGGCGAAAATGGCAAAGACAATTATCTTACGCCAAAATATAATTCACTTGAAAACTACAACACCATGGCATATACGACGCGACCTTCATTGCTTGAGGCCCTGAAGAAGGGCGAGTTGATAGACTGGCTGGAATTCCAGGAGATGTACCGTCCACTTGTGCAGCTTCGCGCAAAGGACTACCAGCTGAATGCACAGGAGACGGAGGAGTTAATGCAGCAGGTGTTGCTGGACATCTTCCACGGCTGCAAGACATTCCGCTACGATCCCGCCAAGGGGCGCTTCCGGGACTACATGCGCCTTCTCATATCCCGCAACTGCATTGACATCCAACGCAGGCATCATCCCAAGCTGCCAGAAGTGCCCAACGGGGATGTCTTGCTGGCGGGGCTGCCTGCCGAGGAGGACCAACACGCCTGGGATGAGGAATGGCGCCAGTTGCTTCTTGAGCAGGCGAAGGCAATGTTGCGCAAGGAAGTGGAGCCTGCCACCTTTCTTGCATACGAGATGTACGCCGAGCAGAATCTCCCTGTCGGGCAGGTTGCAAAATACCTGGACATGACAACGGCAAACGTCTATCTGGCCAAGTCCAGGTGCATGGAACGCCTCCAGCAGATAGTAAGGCAATTGGAAAGCGAGTGACATGCAGCAGCCCATCTCCATATTTCCAGAAGGCATCGCAGGCTTCGAGCCAGTGGCGTTCTGCGGTTTTGGCGGCTATGGCTCGGTCTGGCTTGTAAAGGATGAAACAGGCCGCCTCCATGCGTTGAAGGTCATTGACAAGGCCAGCCTCCAGGAAAAGGAAATGCAGGGACTTGAGGTTTCGTCCCGCATAACGGATTGCCCGAATCTCCTTCAGATACATTACATCGGCCATTATCCAGGCGGCATGTTCTACACAATGGAGCCAGGCGACAATGCAGGCGCCGCAGGCAAATACATGCCAGACACCTTGGCGCAGCGGCTTAATGCCGCCCCTGGAGGGCTGCCCCTGCAGGATGTGCGAAAACTGGCGCTGGACATGCTCAAGGCACTGCAAAAACTCCATGCCGCCAATCTTGTGCACAGGGACATCAAGCCAGAGAACATCATCTATGTCAACGGCGCGCCCAAACTGTCGGATTTAGGCTTGGTGCGTTCCTTGAGCATGACAGTTTCACTGGGAGGGACACTGGGCTTCATCCCGCCAGACCGCATTTGCCAATTCGCCAACGAGACGCAGCCCTCCCTGAAGGCGGAATGCGCGGACGACCTGTACGCGCTGGGGAAGGTGCTGTACTGCGCGTTGACGGGCAATTCGCCTGAACGATTCCCGTCCGTGCCGCCAGACAAAATGAAGGACGCCGAATTCAGGGCGTTTTTCAAGGTGCTGCTGTTCGCATGTGGCAACAGCCCCTGGCCTCACCGATTCCGCAGTGCTGATGAGTTCATTGCCGCAGTTGAGACAGGGCGCATCCCTGATTTCAACCGCAAAAGGAATGCATGGCTGGTGTTGCTGGCCGTATTGCTGCTGGTGGCTTTTGGCGGCGGCTATGCCTTGCATCGTCATCTTTCAGCCAGGGAGGCCGCGCGGGCGGAGCAGCAAGCCGCATTCAGCAACGAGTATGGGCGTTGGCAGGCGATGCTAAGGCAACTGCGGCTTCAGGTGCCAGAACAGATTATTGGCGAGGTGGAGGCATCTCTTTCCGCGGCCAAGGGCAAGTCCGAAATCGGTGAGCCAGGCGCTGCCAATGAGATATTGGCGCAATTGAGGGCAAGGCTTGAGGATTTGGCGCAGAGGAACATTCCGCGCAACGAGGCAGTGGATTTCCAGGGTACTGCGGCATTGTTCAGTTATATCTCGTCGCCTTTGTGCACCAGGTTCCTTCCTAAGGAACAGCAGGCGGAGCTGCTGAAGCAGGCAAGTGAGGCGGCGGAGAAAGTGGCTCCTCTTCCAGATGCGGCACGCCTGGGAATGGCAATCCATGAATCATCTGGCACTATCCCCAAGCTGCAATTCGTGCCGCCTGGGAAATATCATTCCATAATCACAGGCAAAATAGAGGAAATCAAGGAGCCGTGTTGGATGGTCGAAAGGGAAGTCAGCAATGACAACTACATGTACTATATGAAATACGTGCCGTCCCTGAACACCTCCTCTGGCTCCATGCCCGTTGCGAACATGGGGTGGTATGACATCCTCCACTACAGCTACATTGCAAACAGGTCATACGGACGCTACTTCCTGGCTCCACCAGGATATGCCTTGCGGCCTCCTACCGAAGCCGAATGGGAATATGCGGCGCAGGGTGGCTGGGCAGGCAACATTCCTGACACTGTGTTCAGCACCATTTCCGTGTATGACGAAAGGCTCAAGCCCAATGAACTAAAGCTTTACGGCGTCTATGACAATGGCAGCGAGTTCGCCATTGTCGGCAGTGCCGACGATGTCAAGGGCATAAGCATACTTGCTGGAAAAAGCAAGTTCAAGCGCACTGTGCTGAAGCGCAACTTCATGAACATGTCCAAGACCTCGTTTCGTCTGGTTCTGGCCCCTACGCCGAAGGACTTTTTTGAGAGGGAGGTGTCAAAGAAGCCAGTGGAAATCAGGCATGCCGAACTGAACGGGCGTCATTTTGCGGGGCTGGGCTCCTTTGACGCGGCCATGAGTTTCAGCCAGGCGCGGATATTGGCCGAATCTCTTGGCGCAAGGCTTGCGGAACCTGCCAGCAATGAGGAATGGAGCAAACTGTTCAAGGCACTTGAAATCATCCCTGCATTCCCCGCCTTCGTCGGCGCGCAGTGGAAGGACAACGCGTGGCGGCGCCTGTCCGACGGCAAGCCAATCGGCTTAGGCAATATTCCCATCGCGCCTGATGACGAGAGGATTGCATTGGCAGGGACGCCCAAGAACTTCAATCCAATCAAGTGTGACACCCAGAGACCCACCATCTTCTTCGAGTGGGATGGCGAAGAGGCGTATTTGCGCAGGGGCGACATCTGGAAAAAGGGTGCGTCGCCAATTGTCGAAAGGCGCTTCTCCGCAGGCGGGCGGCATTTCGCATTGATTCATATTGTCATTATTGCCACGGATGCCGTGGAGGGGCTGTGCGACTTTGCAGGCGTGGAGGTGGCGCAGCTCCACGAGGAGGAAGTGCGGCAGGCAGTAGTCAAGGCCTTGGCTGACTTAGGGGAGCCAGTGATTGTCGGCGCACGCTTTAATTGCGACAATTGGCGCTGGTTGAATGGCAAGCCAGTTGCATTGACCAGGGATGTTCAGCCTCTGGATAAGTATATAAACAAGCCATTCTCACATTCCCTGTATATGCTGGCATTGCATGAAGGCAAATATGTGGCTGTTTCCAATGCAGCTTATATGCTTGTGGAAACCAGGGACGGGGATTTCATTGAAAAATGATGTGCCTGGGATGGGGCTCCCATGTGCACACGAAATAAAATTTGGGGCTTGCTGTGTGGAAATAATGAACAAATGTGTTATATTGCGCGTTGAATTTTTGTTACGATGAATATAAACTGAAAGAGAATGGGAGCAGAATAATGGCAACTAGTACATTCCGCAACAAGAACAAAGTACGTCCTATCAAGCAGGGTGCGGCAAAGCGCCAGCGCATCAAGGCACAGAAGAAGCGCCTGGTGGCACTGGGTGTGGATGCGGCCACAGTTGAAGGCATGCAGTCAGACCAGCTTCGCCTTTTGCTCAAGCGTCCGAAAGTGACGGCCATGGCAGCAGCAAAGATGGCTGAAGAGGAAAAATAAAATAATTTCCGCGTCTCCGATTGGAGAAAAGTTAAAGGCGCAGTATCTTTTGGGTACTGCGCCTTTTTTGTTGTCAGTGGGCAATCGGAGAAGCGGGGCTTCAGCCCCGCGCTTGGACGTTGGGTGTTTGCGGCAAAAAGCCGCGGAGAGGGTGGCGGCTGTAAACGCGGCGATTTTATCGCCGCGCACAGAACTGTCCACAGTCCACTGACAACTAGACGAATAGAATTAACTTAAATAAGAAGAGAGAGAAAAATGAAGAGCATTTGGATTGCATTGTTTGGTATCATCTGCTGCGTTGGTTTGTTTGCGGATACATTGAATGGCTATGTGGTTGGAGTGAGCGACGGGGATACTGTGAAGGTGCTTGATGCGGGTAAGAAGCAGCACAGGATACGTCTGCTGGGCATAGACGCGCCTGAGAGCAACCAGGCATTTGGCCAGAAGTCCAAGCAGTATTTGTCATCGTTGATATTCAACAAGAACGTGAGCATTACATATAAGGAGAAAGATCAGTATGGCCGCATACTTGGCACCATATTCTATGAGAACGAGAACATAAATCTTAAGATGGTGCAGGCTGGCTTGGCGTGGCATTATGTGTATTTTGCCAAGGACAACAAGGAGCTTGCCGAGGCTGAGGCGGCAGCCCGCAAGGAGAAACTGGGGCTTTGGAAAGATCCCAATCCCATGCCGCCATGGGACTTCAGAAGGCAGAAAAGGAACAACAGCAAGAAGAAGCAGTTCAAGGGGGAATAGCAATGGCTGTAATGACTTTGCAGGAAGCGGCTGAATGGGCGCGGCAATTGCAGGCCAGCGGCAAGACGCTGGCCGTCACAAACGGCGCGTTTGATTTGCTGCACCGCGGGCATGTGGAATACCTGAACGCCGCCGCAGCCACTGCGGATTGCCTGCTGGTGGCGATGAACAGCGATGCCTCCGTGAGAATACTCAAGGGGCCAGAGCGCCCGATTGTATGCCAGGAGGACAGGGCGTACTTGCTTGACGCGCTGGAATGCGTCAGCGCAGTGACCATGTTCGACGAGCCAAAGGCGTGCGAGGTGTTTCGCGTGATACATCCTGACGTGTATGTGAAGGGTGGCGATTATACCGAGGACAGCCTGGACCGCGAAGAGCATGCATTGCTTGCCTCGGCAGGAGCCAAGTTTGTGTTCATACCATTTGTGCAAGGACGCTCCACCACATCCGTCATAAAGCAGATACGCACAGGCTCCACTGGTCCCGCTGTGGACAGGGGCATTGTGCCTTTGCTGTCCAGGCGCAGTGTGCGTCGTTTCCAGTTGCGCCCAGTTGGGGACGAACTTCTGCGCTCCCTGCTGGCGGCAGGCGGCGCGGCTCCTTCCGCTTGCAGGAAGGACCCCTGGCATTTTGTTGTCATTAAGGACAAGTTGGCGCAATTGGCGGCTTGCCTGCCCAATGGCGGCTTTTTGAAGGATGCGCCATTGGGCATAGTCGTGTGCGGGGATTTGGGGAAGGCGCATGGCGGCGAGTTGTCATATTTGCTTCAGGATTGCTCTGCGGCGGTGATGAACATATTGCATGCCGCTAATATGCTGGGGCTTGGCGCCTGCTGGCTGGGGATACACCCCCGCCAGGAAAGGATTGAAAAGGTGTCCACCTTGCTGGACCTGCCTTCTGGCGTGCTTCCGATTGCAGGCATCGCCCTTGGCTGGCCAGGCGAAAACCCGCCTCCGCAGACCAGGCTTCAGGACAGCATGGTGCACTACGAGACATTTTAGTGGACTGTGTACTGTGGACTGTGCGCGTTTGGCAGGGCAGTTATTTTCGTAACTTAACAGTCCACAGTCCACAGTCCACTTACAATTGAGGAAATTTATGAAACTAGGTGAATTGCTTGCTGTTATTGGAGATAAGGTTGTTTCTTTTGGCGGGGATTTGGCGATGGAAGTTTGCGGTGCCACCCCAGATTCCAGGCAGGTGAGGCCAGGAATGTTGTTTTGCGCCATGAAAGGGGCGCGCCTGGATGGGCACCAGTTCATTGACAGTGCATTGGAGAAGGGGGCGAAGGCTGTGCTGCTTGTGGAGGCGCACGATTTGCCGCAGGGCATGCCATGGATTCAAGTATGCGACCCGTATCCCGTGTTTGGCCTGGTGGCGGAGGCATTTGCGGGGCGCCCAGCGGATAAACTGGATGTGCTGGCAGTGACTGGCACCAATGGCAAGACAACCACGGCATATTTGCTTCGTGCATTGTGGCGCGGGGCAGGGAAGCGCACTGGCATGATTGGCACTGTGGAATATGATGTGCTTGCCAAGGAAGGCACCAGCCTGGAGGCGGACAGGACGACACCAACGCCTTTTGAATTGCAGGGCTTGCTGTCCCGTCTGGTGGAGAATGGGGGCGAGGCGGTGGCGATGGAGTTGTCCAGCCATGCGCTGGAGCAGCGTCGTGCCGCCAACATGAAATGCAGCGCCGCCATATTCACGAACCTGACCCAGGACCACCTGGACTACCACTTGACCATGGAGAACTACTACCAGGCCAAGAAACTGCTGTTCACGGACTTCTTGAAGGCGGGTGCGCCTGCTGTTTTGAACTGCGATGACCTGTACGGCGCACGCCTGGCGGAAGAATTGAGCGGCGTATGCAATGTGAAGGGCTATTCCTTCAAGGATGCTGGCAGGGATTATGGGTTCAAGGTGCTGGAGTTGTCCAGCCAGAGGACTGTGTTGGAAATGCTCTGCGGGAGCGAGGCGTTTACATTGGAGACGCCCTTGATTGGAATGTACAATGCCTACAATGTGGCGGGCGCGGCGGTTTGCGCACACGCATGCGGGCTGCGGGACTTTGGCGCCGCAATTGCGCAATGCAAGGGGGCGCCTGGCAGGCTGGAGCGGGTGCCTGTGCCAGGCAATCGCTTCTCAGTGTTTGTGGACTACGCGCATACCGATGATGCACTGAAGAACGTGCTGGGCACATTGCGGGAATTGAAGAACGGACAGGGCAGGCTGGTGGTTGTATTCGGCTGTGGGGGGGACAGGGACCGCAAGAAGCGCCCGCTTATGGCAAGGGCCGCCGCCAGCCTGGCGGATTATGTGTATGTGACCAGCGACAATCCGCGCACCGAAAAGCCAGAGGATATTATATCGGAGATTCTGGCAGGAATGCCGCAAACTGCCAGTTATACTGCGATATGCGACCGTGCGGAGGCCATCAAGGCGGCAATCTCCAGTGCGCATGAAGGGGACATCATACTCATTGCGGGCAAAGGACATGAGGACTACCAGGAAGTGAATGGCGTAAAGCATCCATTTGACGACAGAATAGTGGCGGCCCAATGCCTTTGAAATGCGTAGTTCTCAGCATTGAAAAGGAGATAGACTGATTCCGTCAATTTAGCCAGTATGCCGTTGCAAAGCCTGTTTTTGTGGCTATACTATTGCGTTTTTGGCGTGGTTATTGGCGCAGGTGTTTATTATGAAAGATTTGACGACCAGCATTTACACATTCAAGGACATCATACAGGGAAATTTCCAGTATGTGGATAAGACGGAGTACATCTGGGAATTGGTAAGGCCAGCCAAGGAGATGTACTTTCTGTCCCGTCCGCGCCGTTTTGGCAAGTCGCTGACGGTCTCCACGCTGAAGGCTGTGTTCGAGGGCAAGAAGGAGCTTTTCCAGGGGCTGGCACTCTATGACAAGCCCTACGACTGGGAGCAGCATCCCGTCATACATCTGGATATGAACGGGCGGGATTTCAGCACACTGGAGAAAATGGAGGAGAGTTTCAGGCTGATTCTGCTAGAGCAGGCGAAATTCAACAAAGTCACCTTGAAGGAGCGTACAGCCAACGCGATGTTCCATGAACTCATCAGTGCTCTTCACGACGCGAAGGGTGACGTCGTCATACTCCTTGACGAATATGACAAGCCAATACTGAACAATATCACCAGGCCAGACTGCCAGGATTTCCTGTCAGCACTGAAGGTGTTCTACTCTGTGATAAAGGAGAAGAACGCCATGATACGCCTGGCGTTCATAACTGGCGTGAGCAAGTTCTGCCACGTGTCCCTTTTCTCGGAGCTGAACAACTTGACGGACATAACCATGGACGCGCATTTCGCCACCATGCTCGGCTACACCCAGGAGGAGGTTGAGGCTAACTTCGGCGACCGCATTGCCGCATTGGCGGACAATCAAGCCTTGGAGGATTTCATGCAGAAAATCAAGGAGTGGTACAACGGCTACCGCTTTGAGGAAAACTCCAAGACAGTCTATAACCCCGTCTCGCTGGCACAATTTTTCAAGTCGGGCGGCAAGTTCAACAACTACTGGTTCTCGACTGGCACGCCGACTTTCCTCCTTGAACTGATAAAGAAGCAGCGATTCAATCTTGAGCAGGCACTGAAAACCCCTGTCTCAAACTTCGCCTTCGATGCATTTGAGATTGACCGCATCCCCCCCTTGACCTTTCTTCTTCAAACGGGATACCTTACCATCGATAGCACTGTGAAACGGTACGGCGACACTGCCTACAAACTACGTTTCCCGAACCTGGAAGTCAAGGGTTCTTTCGAGACCTATCTTGCTGGGTATTGCAGCGGTATGCAATCCGCCCAGGTCAAGGATTCCGTATATCGGCTTGCTGACGCGGTTACGGCAGGCGATGTGGACGGATTCATGGAGGCGATGAAGGTGTTTTTCGCCAAGGTGCCATACGACGTGCATTTGAAGGACGAGAACAATTTCCAACTGCTGTTCTTCTCCATTTTCATGCTGCTTGGCATAAGCATCACCGCCGAATCCAGGACGAAACAGGGGCGCATCGATGCGGTCGCCGCGAATGAGGACTACGTTTTTGTGTTCGAGTTCAAACTGGACAAGAGCAAGGAGCTGGCCCTGGAGCAAATCCAGGAGCGGGACTACTTCCGCCGCTACATGAACTCGGGCAAGAAAATCTTCCTGGTGGGAGTGAACTTCGACGTGGAGCTTGGGCAGATACAGGATTGGACAGCACAGTCAGTTTGATTTTGTGAATAAATAAAATGGGCGATACCATGAACGACAATGTAAAGACCATACCATACGGAGTGAGCGACTTCGCGAACATGCGTGGCCGAAATGGCTACTATGTTGACAACACCTGGGGCATCCCTCTTCTGGAGGCGTTGCCGTACCAGATGTTCCTTCGCCCGCGCCGCTTCGGCAAAAGCCTGCTGCTGAGCATACTGAACTACTACTATGATTTGAACAGCGCGGACCGCTTTGACGAGCTGTTTGGCGGCACCTGGATACATGAGCATCCCACGCCCAGCCGTGGACAGTATATGATACTGCATTTTGACTTCTCGAAAGTCAGCGGAGAAACAGTGGAGGACATGCAGAGGAGCTTCGAGGAGAAATGCAAGATTGCAATAGATGGCTTTCGCGAGGCATACAAGGACTATATCCCTGAAAATCTTCAGGAGGAAATGGCGAAGCAAGCCACATTCAGCGCTGAACTGGACATACTGACCACCAGGCTGCCTCTTACGTCGGACAAGAAAATCTACATCATGGTTGACGAGTATGACAACTTCTCCAACAGGATTCTGGCGCAGTCAGGCTCCGAGGCATACCGTACGCTAACACACGGCACAGGCTTTTTCAAGAGCTTCTTCGCACTGCTTAAGGCACAGAACAAGGTGATAACAAACATACTGCTTACATGCGTCTCGCCAATGACGCTGGACGATGTGACGAGCGGCTTCAACATAGCAGAGAACATATCCCAGGATTCGCAGCTGTCAACTCTCTGCGGCTTCACCCACAAGGACATACGGCAGGCATTCGACTACTATGCGAAGGCGGGGCGTTTCCCAATGGACCGCGAGCAGGCGTTCCAGCTGGTCACCGACTGGTACGAC